>JBGMRM010000001.1:0-9541 GCA_048061415.1 Gammaproteobacteria bacterium
CGGGCTACCGATGATGGAACCCGTTCGAGTCAGCGTGGAATCAGCGGAAGTGCTTGCCGATGCGATTCCAAAATCGACAATTTTCACCTGACCTGTATCGTCGATTAATATATTACTCGGTTTGAGATCGCGGTGTATAACCGCCTCTTCGTGCGCCGCCGCCATGCCACACGCAACCTGATACAGTATTTTTAATCCATCGCGGGTGTCGAAAAAATTGCGTTCGTCGAGAATTACCTCCAGGCCGCGGCTTTTAAAATATTCCATCGATATGGCGCATATATTGTCCTTAAGCAACAGGTCGTGTACCCGAATGACATTACGATGCCCCACTTTTCGTGTGTATTTTACCTCTCGTTTGAAGCGTTCGGTAGACAGCCTGTCAATAGTAAGCTCTGGAAGCATGAACTTCAGCACCAGTGACTCGTCGACCATTTTATCTTCGACCAGCATTACCCGGCCCATCGAGCCACGACCGATTTCTTTTTTGATATGATATCGGTCCATCCATACCGAGCCCGGCTTTAGTTCATCCAGCGATGACTGCTTTGCCTGTGGCTTAACATTCCCCACCACGGGAATATCCACAAATCCACCGCTGGAGATTGACTCATCGTCAATCTCCGGCACAGATAACCCGTAGTCGTTCGTTATTTGTTCGATGAGCTGCCTGGCATAACCCTTTAATTCCTGGCTCAAACCAGGAATATTCCAGAGAATATTATCGCGAATGTTATTCGCATGCTTTTTAGTCGTTAAGGTTTCAATTGTTTCCAGCGCAGTTCGCTGCACGTTTGCCTGCTCACTTTTCAAACAGTCGAAGGCGATTTCCAGACCCTTACTGAAACCAAGTTGTTTAACGGCCTTCAGGACTAATACCGAAGAATCGGGCCACTTTGCGGCCACGTTTTTCAAAATCGGAATAGAGGTCCGGTTTGACGATTTTGCTAGCGCCTGAACGGCTCGATCCCGAGCCTGCCAGTTATCACTCAACGCAAATTCACCGATCTTTTCGATGTCCCTGTCATCCAGCAGATTTATCACCAGCTGTTGCGCGCTGTTGCGAATGAATTGCTTTTTATGATCGGCCAGTTCCCTCGCTACCTCGGACAGGTTATCGGTGGAAAATTTTTGTAAACACGCGATGGTCTGTTGTTGCGTCTGCTCGTCGCCGATATTGAGGAGGGTCAATAATTTTTCGAAATTCTCTTTATCGCTGTGCCTGGCAATGATCCTGGCGAAGAAGTCATTTCTGTCAGACGGTTTCCCGGTCAAATACGGCGATAAATGTGGAACCAGGTTTGCATCGGCCTGCCTGTCGAGAATCGAAAAGGCCAGTTCCTGCTCGGTGCCAGACATGGATTCGATGGAGGGTAAAATTATCGATGCATCGAAACTAACCGATAACCGGTCTAAGGCCTGTAGTGCCTCCAGTACCACAACTTTATTAGAGTCAGTCAAAAATCGAGTTAATACGAGTGCGATTTGTGGCTGTTTCACGGTGCTAAAATAACGCAATAACATCGATTTGAACTCCGGGTTATCGACTTTTCCAGTCTGCAGGCTGAGTTTCTGTAAATCGATCGGAACTTCCGAATCTTCGGCGAGTTTTAACAGCTGTATCGCGGAATCTGAATCCAGCTTCAGGGCGTGATTGATAATATCTTCCGGCTTTAGCGAGTTTTTCTGCAACCCGAGGATGTCGATTATTTCGGCAGGGGGGACATTGGATTCATGCAGGCATTTGAACAGGGAAGACACCTCGACAGTTTCACTACAGATGCCTTTTAGCACTGCTTTGTACGGCTCATTTACCTGACTGATGGTTTCGAGTACCTTGTCGAGGTAATCTTTGGCCAGAGTCCGCACTTTCTCGCTAAGCTCCAGACCCTTTTTACTATCAAGGTTTTTGCATTCGAGAAACTGGTTGAGTGCTCTATTAAATAAAAATTTATCCAGCTTTGCCATGGGGAATATTACTGCCTGTCGGACGAATTACTCTGCCGGTTTTTCCGAAACCTATAAAGGTATAATCATAGTTGAAAATTAGGGTAACAGGGGACAGAATGAACCTTCGCCAGTTTAACGGATACTTTAAATCAGCGACAATGCCGCTTTAGGAGTATCCAAAATATGAAGCGCAGAAAACTTTATACAACTTTTAGGAAAGAATTTAATCAGGAAGCGTCGCGTCCGATGGAAACGGTATTTTCGAACGGATGAGGGGCTATATCTAAGGACAGCTAGCCCGCTTCTATAAAATTCGGGGTTATTCAAACCCGTTTTGAATAACCCCTGTCTATTTTCGATACCCGCAGCTTAAAAACCGGGATTTAGGCTAAAAGTAGGTGACAAAACCCACGTTGATAGCGTTAACATCTACGCCGGAATCATCAAAGTAGCTGATGTAGTCTACCGAGATCGAGTAGCTGCCAAGGGCTTGCTCGTATCCAAACCCGAATCCCGTGTCACTATCGTCTGCAGATGCAGAAAAGCCACCGAGAGTACCGGTTAAATCAACGTTCGATGGGCCAATCATCGCATATAATTTGGCGCCGTCCCCGACGGGCAGGCTACCTTTCAGATAAAAGAATACTGTGGTAACGCTAAAATCGACACCAGCCACATCGTCTTCTATCAGGGAAAAGCTGCCTTCGACCCCGATTCCGATATTTTCATTGAAATCATAGCCCAGTCGGCCAAATACATTGATCGGATCCACCGAATCGATACCATCATCGAATGTCATCAATGCCCCACCCAGGGTTGCATAGGCGCGTGGCTCCGCCTGCGCAGTAGCCACAAAAGAGATGAATAAAGTTAAGATACCTGCGATTAATTTTTTCATGGTATTAAATCTCCGTGTTTTTGTTACTCTAATTGTAATAGTTTCAAGTGCTGCGCCTGTAACTTTCAATTCAGTACCCGCCCCTGGTGACCAGATATCCACTGGCTGTACCGGTAGCAATTATGTCAAATCAGATTAGCAATAGGAATAGGCTTTTTGCTAGAAGTACCGTAGGGTATGGATTACAAAATGCGAGTCAGTGCTATCCGTTGGTCTGGTTGCGAAACCAGTAATTTTCCCTGCCCTGGGAGGGCTAACTCACTATCTTGTTGCTGCGACCGGGGACAGCCTGCTCGATGCAGTATCCTGCTGGTCGGCGACCGCACGATTTCGCCCCTCCTGTTTAGACTGATAGAGGTTTAGATCGGCCTGTTCGACTACAGATTCCCATCTGTCCAGTACCTGGTCGTTTTTCAGCGAGCATGCAGTTCCACAACTAATGGTTAAACAACCGTACCGACTTTTTTCATGCGGAATATTTTCTTTGGCGGTTATCGAGACCAGTTTTTTTGCCACAACCTGTGCCTGGATCGTATTGGTATGGGGTAAAACCACCAATAATTCTTCACCGCCGTAGCGGTAAATACGGTCGGCAGCTCTGACATGAGTCTTTAGCAGGGTCGCTACTTTTTTAAGCGCATCGTCGCCGATTTCCTACCTCCATCAAATGATCTTCCATCGCCAGTGCTCTGAGCTCGCCGTTAACTTTTTGAAGATCGCTGGCTTTAGCTGCAATGGCTTTTTCAATCAATTCCGACTGAATCTCGGCGACATCCGTGTCTTTCTGTGCGTTTTTAGTATAGTTGAAACCCGTAGATTTGCAGCGAGGCGGGGGAAGACAATTATTTTTGCAGATATGATGCATAAATAAAACTTATTAGAGCCAGATTCTACCAGCCGCTACTCAGCAAACCCGCGGCTTCGGCATTAAAAGGATTGATCAGGGTACCCCGGGAATAACGCCTGAGCGATGCTGCAACATTGGAAAGCGCTTTCAATAGCCACAGCGCTCAGGTATAAATCGCTTATGCTTCTATACGATAAAGAATCAGTCTATCGCCTGGACAGGGCGGCCGTACAACGCGACGGTCTGTCCGAAATAGAATTGATGCACCGTGCCGGGCAACGGGTCTGGCGTGCTATCGGCGAACGCTGGCCAGGCCTGTCCCGTATCACTCTATTTGCCGGGTCGGGCAACAACGGTGGCGATGCCTATGTGGTTGCGTTACTCGCCCACGGAGAGGGTATCGAAGTACAATTGATCCACAGGGGAGAAATCTCCAGGCAGTCGGAGACTTCGGCGCACTATCGTGAGCTTTGGCAACAGGCAGGGGGGGATATTCAAGCCTGGAAACAACAGGAGATTACCGGGGAGCTGATCGTAGACGGCCTGCTGGGGATCGGTCTAAGCCGCCACCTCGATGACGATGCACAATCGGTGATTCAAAACATCAATGCCTGCCCGGCGCCTAAAGTTGCGATCGATATACCCTCCGGCCTGAATGCCGATACCGGGGTGGCGCAACCCTGTGCGGTGCAGGCCGAATTAACCGTCACCTTCATCGGCAGAAAAATGGGTCAGTATCTGGCCGACGGACCGGATTATTGCGGCGAACTGGTATTTGATGATCTGGGCGTGTCTTCGCAAACTCGCGCCAGTGAGCCGCCTGCGCTCGGTGTAATCGATGCCGGCAACATCATGCTCCCAGCAAGGCGTAAACGTAATTCGTACAAAAATCAATTTGGACACCTGTTGATCATCGGGGGTGACAGGGGCATGAGCGGTGCTACGATGCTCGCCGGCACTGCGGCGCTGCGCGCTGGTGCGGGCCTGGTCAGTGTGCTGGTACATCCGGAATGCGTCCATAGCCTGTCGGCTGCGCCAGAATTGATGGTCGAGGGCTGGGATGAAATTGAGCGGAAGCTCGAGCAGGCCGATGTCATCCTGGTTGGACCAGGGCTTGGTCAGAGTAAGGCGGCTAAATCCTGCCTGAAGGTATTACGTCCAGTCAATAAACCGCTGGTAATCGACGCAGGCGCACTAGATGCGGCATTTCTATCGGGACTCGCTTCGGACCAGGTAGTGATCACACCCCATCCCGGCGAGGCGGCGGGGTTGTTGTCTATCGATTCAAAGGCCGTCCAGGCTGACCGAATACGCGCGAGCCGGCAAATGGTCGAAGCATTCGAGGTAGTCAGCGTATTGAAAGGTGCGGGCACGATCGTGCAGCATAAGGGGTCGACACCGGCGATCAATGTGCGCGGTAACCCCGGTATGGCGGTTGCCGGTATGGGTGATGTGCTTGCTGGTATGGTTGCGGCTTTGATGGCGCAAAACCTCCCTGCACTGGAAGCGGCAAAAAGTGCGGTGCTGATCCATGCGCTTTGTGCCGAGGATTTTGCAATCGATAACGATGAAGCTGGGTTGATCGCTAGCGACATAAACCGGCGCATCCCACGAATAATGAAGGAGCTTCGAAACACTGCGATTCACAATCCGGTATGTTGATCAGGGGCGAGGCACAAATGCGCCGGCTGGGTGCTTCGATTATGGCAGCCTGCGAATCGGGTGGCGTGATTGCGGTGCACGGCAATCTGGGGACGGGTAAGACCACACTGGTACGCGGTGCGCTGGAATCTCTGGGGGTGACTAATGGCGTGCGAAGCCCTACTTATACCCTGATCGAATATTACCCCTGTGACCCACTTGCTATAGCACATTTCGATTTATATCGACTGGCGCAGGCAGAAGAACTCGAGTACCTGGGCTATCGCGATTACCTGAATGAACGGACGCTGTGTTTTATCGAGTGGCCCGAGCGCGCGCGGGGTTATCTGAACGATATCGGCCTCGATATATCCATCGATTACGATATCGATGGGCGGCGCGTGGAATTAACAGCGCGTGGTGACTGGGGGAATTGGATAATCGAATCGGTAATTCCTTAACTCTTTTCGAGAAAGAATCACTATCTATCTAATAAATATAGAAAAAGTATTGATTTTCTGCTAAGGTTTTACTATAAGCAATATTCGGGTCGTCGATGGAAAGCTTGAAGCAAAAAGAATTATGAATCCATTTTCAACAGCAAGGCGTCTGTTCCTGAGACGCATGACTCGTTACGGCATCGCATCCACGCTGCTTGCAACATATAAAAACGGTTTGGCCGCGAGTCCCACTGCGCTCACCGGGATACGGATTTCCGCAACTTCAGGTGATCATACCCGTGTCGTATTCGACCTTTCCCGCAGCATCGAACACAATCTGTTTACGCTGACGAATCCTAACCGGGTTGTTATCGATCTGCGCGATACGCGGGCCAGTAATGCGCTCGACACCAGTACTCAGACCACCAATTTAATGAAGGGCATTCGCTCGGCCGCACGCGATTCAGGTGAGCTACGTGTCGTGCTGGATTTGAACAGTAAGGTTCGTCCGCGTAGCTTCCTGTTGAAGCCCGATGGCGTGTCGGGATACCGCCTGGTAGTCGATATTTACGCGACCAACCTGGGTCCAACTCCGATCGTCACCAGTCAGCAAAAAAGACGTAAACTAAAAAAGGAAATGATCATCGCAATCGACCCTGGACATGGTGGCCGGGATCCGGGTGCGATTGGTAGAAAAGGAACTCGCGAAAAAGATGTGACGCTCGCGGTCGCGAAAAAAATAAAGATTCTGGTGAATAAAACACCCGGGTTCAGGGCAGTTTTAACCCGTGAACGCGATCAATTCGTAGTGTTGCGTAATCGGGTGAAGAAAGCCCGGGATAATCAGGCAGATTTATTCTTATCGCTACACGCCGATTCCTATCTCAGTCCCAGAGCGCGGGGCGCGTCGGTTTATGTGCTATCGCTCGATGGCGCCAGCTCAGAAGCAGCGCGTTTGATTGCAGAAAAAGAAAATGCATCCGATTTAATCGGTGGTATCAGTCTGGATGACAAGGATGATTTGATCGCATCGGTGTTACTCGACCTGTCGCAGACCGCAACCATTCAGGATAGCCTGGAGCTGGGGTCCAAAGTATTAAAACAGATGGGCAAGCTTTCCAGGCTCAATAACAGGGCTGTGCAGCAAGCAGAATTTGCGGTACTCAAAGCGCCCGACATGCCTTCAATTTTAGTCGAAACGGCATTTATATCGAATCCCAGGGAAGAAAAAAATCTGCGTAGCAGCAAGTATCAACAAAAAATGGCCAAGGCTATATTTAACGGGATAAAGGCGCACGTCAAGAGCCGTCAAATCAGTTAGCAGCTTTCTTTGCTCGGCGCCAAAGGCGCCCCACTGGCAGGGTCTGACCCAGTATGGAAAATACGATTGCCCTGCCGATCTGGCTATTTGTTTTACTCCTGTTGACCGCATTGCTACTGGTGCTGGATCGAATCCTGTGGCCGGGTGTCCGCTGGTACCTGCGTCGCCGGGTTAACCGGGTTATCGAGGAAGTAAATACCAGGCTCGATATCGAAATCCGTCCTTTTCAGCTAACCCGTAAGCAGGCACTGGTCGATCAACTGATATTCGACGACAAGGTGGTTGATGCCATAAAGGATTATGCACTGGAACACCAGATACCCAAGGAAGTGGCTCAGGCACAGGTGTTGCGCTACGCCAAAGAAATCACACCTTCATTTAATGCTTACCTGTATTTTCGCTTTGGTTACTGGCTCGCCAAATCAATCGGTCGTCTACTTTACCGGGTGCGTGTCGGTTTTTTTGATGATGATGGATTAAAAAATATCCCGACCGACGCGAGCGTTGTATTCGTCATGAATCATCGTAGCAATATGGATTATATCCTCGTGTCTTTTCTGGTAGCCGAAAAAACAGCCCTGTCTTATGCGGTTGGAGAGTGGGCCAGAATCTGGCCCCTGCAAACCCTGATCAAATCGATGGGTGCATTCTTTGTGCGTCGAAATTCTAAAAACCCGCTATATCGGCGGGTACTCGAGCGTTACGTTAATTTGGCCACGCGCGCCGGGGTTTGCCAGGCCGTATTCCTCGAAGGGGGTTTAACCCGGGACGGCAAGTTGCGGGGCCCGAAGCAGGGGTTCCTCGATTACATGCTGCGCGATTATCATGTGGACATCGACCGGGATGTGGTATTCGTTCCAGTCGGCATCAATTACGACCGGGTGGTCGAAGACGTGAGCCTGGTTCGAAAACTCGATCCTGCTGCAACCACAAAGAGCCGCTGGTTCGTGCTTAAAACGGCACTCAAATTTATCTTTAAAACACTGTTATTAAGCCGCAAGAAGCGCTGGTTGAGATTCGGTTACGCGAGTGTCAATTTCGGCAGGCCGCTGTCAATGCGGCAATATTGCGAGCAAAACAGGATCGATTTCAGCCAGTTAGATCAAACCAGCCGATTTGAACAGGTGGAAAAACTGAGCCAACGGCTGATGCGGGAAATAGCCGGTGTGGTGCCGGTTTTGCCCATTGCGTTGATGAGCCAGCTAATGCTGGAAAATCAGTCGCAATGGTTCAGCGAACTCGAACTCAAGGCGATGGCTTCTATGCGCATTGAGCAGCTGCAGGATAAAGGAGCTCCGATCAAACTCGCAGCCAACGCCTGCGAAGGTGTGCTGTCGGCGGCCCTGACCATGCTCAAAGGCCGGGGGTTCATCGAGTCACGCGATAATCTGCTACGCGCCAATGCGGATTCCCTGGACTTGCTGAGGTACTACGCCAATTCGCTTGGTCGATGGGACGACTAGATTCTGTCGCTGTCAGGCGATTGAAATACTTAACAGGCTTTACTCGATGAAATTCTTGATGGCCTCTCGATATCCAGGGAAATCGGTCACATTATTATGCGACGCGCCAGCGATGGTTCTATAGCCTGGCTCCGTGCCGGTTAACCGGTCGCGCAGAATTTCCGCGTGCTTTTTAGGCACAACACGATCTAGCTCGGCTGTCAGGATTAAAACAGGTGCTGTAATTTCCGGTGCGTATTTGACCGAGTCGAATCGGTCTTTGAGTAGATACCTGACAGGAAAAATGGGATAGTGCGCCTGCGCGACTGCGGCGAGGCTATCGTAGGGAGTAAGAAGAAGTAACTGGTATATCTGGCGCTGGGCCGCCAGATATACCGCGACACCGCTACCGAGGCTACGACCCAACAGGCTGATCGATGAATGCTTTGCCTGGATTTGGTCGTAGATAGCGAGAGCATCTGAAAACAGTGCCGCTTCGGTTGGCCGGCCCTCGCTGTCGCCATAGCCTCGATAGTTGATCAGATAAACCGTGTACGCTGAAAACAGGGTTTCAAACTGTGGTATGTTATCGCTGATCGTTTCGGAGTTACCGCCAAAGTAAAGCAGTGCCCTGGGCTGAATCCCGTTCAGCCTCCAGCCACGTAGCTTTAAGCCTTCATTGTCAAAACTGATCTTCTCGCTGCTAATATCGGCCGGGGCTGGGACTGGAAAATACAACAGGTTTCGTTGCAGGAAATAGAGCAATCCAAGGATCAGCAAATAGACCCCTGCCGACAGGTAGATCAGTGACAGTAACGTCTTCATTCGGGAATTAGATTTTAGTATGCGAAACGAGCAGGAATGATAACGCAGATCGATGCTCAATAAATCCAAAACGGAATATAAATCGAACCCCCGGCTCGAAGGCCACTGACTGAAGAATTGTGCCTGGCTACAATTTTAAACCGATAGGCGTTATAGTCCGTTTTTGATCGTATGAAG
>JBGMRM010000001.1:9641-14430 GCA_048061415.1 Gammaproteobacteria bacterium
CCTGGCTACAATTTTAAACCGATAGGCGTTATAGTCCGTTTTTGATCGTATGAAGGAATAAATCTTGCCCCATATCCAGACCTTAACTTCTCATCTCGTCAACCAGATCGCCGCCGGTGAGGTGGTCGAGCGCCCATCGTCGGTGGTGAAAGAACTGGTGGAAAATAGCCTCGATGCAGGGGCCAGCTCGATCGAGGTCGAAATTGAATCCGGTGGAACGCGGCTGATACGCGTGAGCGACGATGGCTGCGGTATCGCCAGGGACGAACTGTCGATTGCGATCGCGCGGCATACGACCAGCAAGTTACGTGGGCTGGAAGACCTGGAGAAAATTAGCACGCTCGGATTTCGTGGTGAAGCCCTGCCGAGTATCGCATCGGTGTCTCGATTGAGCCTGAGTTCACGCGAGAAAAATTCCGAGCATGGCTGGAAAATAGCAGCGAGAAAGAACCAGAGTCCGGTACCCCATGCGTCGTCGCCGGGCACGGTCGTGGAGGTGCGCGAACTGTTTTACAATGTGCCGGCGCGCAAGAAGTTCCTGCGCACCGAACAAACCGAATACAAACATATCGAGTCGATCTTCAAGACCCTGGCACTGAGTCACCCGGGGGCCGGTTTCAAGCTGATCCACAATCGAAAAGTGATCTACCAGTTACGCGCGGTACATGACTCCGACGATATCCAGCGACGCCTGTCTATGCTGTGTGGAAAGTCATTTGCCCAAAGCCTGATAGAAGTCAATGCCGAAACCGAGGGTTTTCGCCTGTCGGGCTGGGTGGCCTTGCCAACCTTTAATCGAAGTCAGGCGGACATGCAGTATTTCTTCGTTAACCAGAGAATTATCCGGGATAAAACGGTTAGCCATGCAGTCCGTCAGGCATACCAGGATGTGATGTTCCACGGCCGGCACCCGGCCTTCGTGTTGTCGCTCGATATGGATACACGCCAGCTCGATGTCAACGTACACCCGCAAAAACACGAAGTGCGTTTCCGTAACTCACGACTGGTACACGATTTTCTTTATCGCAGCCTGCACCGGGCGCTGGCAGCAGTGCAACCCGGGCATCAGGTCGAATCACCGGCCTTTGCGTTGGACCAGAGCACTGCTTCAGCCCGGCCAGGCCTGACTCGGCAGGCCGACATTGGTTTTCACCGGCCTGGCTCTTTTCCGTCTGCTACGGCCAGGGTTCAGGAACAAAGCGCCGCCTATATTTCTTTACTGCAGAGCGCTGAGCCGACTGCGGATGCTGCGCAACAAGAGCGACGGTTGCCACCGCTGGGTTATGCGATTGCGCAACTCAAGGGCGTTTATATTCTCGCGGAAAACGCGGCTGGCCTGATTGTCGTCGATATGCACGCCGCGCACGAAAGGATCGTTTATGAGCGCCTGAAACAAAATGCGGCGCAGGAAAATGTGATCAATCAGCCCTTACTGGTTCCGTTGTCGCTCAATGTCAGTCGCGCCGAAGCCGATCAGGTGGAAGAGAAGCAGGCATTATTTACCCGCCTGGGGTTTAGCGTCGAGCGACTCGGGCTGGAGCAAATTCGAGTCAGGGCGATACCGGCTTTGCTTAAGCATTCGGATTGTGAGCAACTGGTTCGGGATGTGCTCTCCGATTTACTCGAATATGGGCATTCCGAGCGAATTCAGCAACATCAAAATGAATTGCTTGGAACCATGGCCTGCCACGCGTCGGTTCGTGCGAACCGGCTCCTTTCGATTGAGGAAATGAATGCACTATTGCGGGATATCGAACAAACCGAACGCAGCGGACAGTGTAATCATGGTCGACCGACCTGGAAGCAATTAAGCCTCGACCAACTGGACAAGTTCTTCAAGCGCGGCCAATAAGGTGCATGCCCCGCAAGTGATATTCCTGATGGGCGCCACTGCGACCGGTAAGACTGACCTGGCGGTAGATATCGCAAGGCGATTTCCAGTCGAAATTATTAGCGTCGATTCGGCCCTGATCTACCGCGGTATGGATATAGGAACCGCAAAGCCGGATGCCGGCGTGCTGGCCGAGGCGCCGCATTTTCTAATCGATATTATTGAGCCGGAGTCGCAATATTCGGTGTGGAATTTTGTCACCGATGCAACCCAACTGATTCGGCAAATCATGCAACGAGGCAACATACCGCTGCTGGTGGGTGGCGCCATGATGTATTACCACGCCCTCGAAAACGGCTTGAATAAATTACCGCAAGCAGACGAGCTGGTTCGTTCCCGGCTCGATGCCGAAGCAGGCCGGGTCGGCTGGGCCGCGATGCATGAAAAATTAAGCAACATCGATCCCGCCGCCGCCGGGAAAATCAAGCCTGGTGATTCGCAACGTATCCAACGCGCACTCGAAGTATTCGAAATCAGCGGGCAACCCATGTCTGTGTTGCAACAAAAACCGGTCCAGGGGTTTGAATGGGATGCCCTCAGGCTGATCCTGAATGCGCAGGACAGGGCGTTATTACACCAGCGCATAGAGCGGCGCTTTATGCAAATGCTGGCACGGGGAATTATTGCCGAAGTTGAAGGTCTTAGAAACCAGTCAGAGTTGAATCTTTCGCGACCTTCGATGCGCTGTGTTGGTTACCGCCAGGTATGGCAATTCCTCGATGGTAGTTTGAGCCGAGAGCAAATGATCCACAGGGCTATCGTCGCCACACGGCAGCTGGCAAAGCGCCAGATAACCTGGTTGCGCAAGCAGCCACAAAGTCATGCCTTCGATTGCCTGGATTACCACAAAGATGCTATATTCAAATTACTTGATGAGGTATTCCCAGGTGCATGACTGGCGCGTCTTGAAACTCTGGATTGGGAGTGACGCAATACGCTCGAAAGTACAGGGGTCAAACGCCTGATTCCGAACGGTGATTAGTTCGCTAACAGGATATCTGACCGATCGGGGTGACTTTAAGTCATCGTTTTAAATAATACAGGGAAACCAGATCGATCGGTTTCCTCGCTTTGAGCGATTAGGGACGAATGCCCGGAGCACCCTAAAATAATAATTTTAAGGAGAACAAATATGTCAAAAGGACAAATGTTACAGGAACCTTACCTGAATGCGTTAAGAAGAGAGCATGTTCCAGTTTCGATATTTCTGGTTAATGGAATCAAATTACAGGGACAGATCGAATCGTTCGACCAGTTTGTTGTGCTGCTAAAGAATAATGTGAGCCAGATGGTATACAAGCACGCTATTTCTACGGTCGTGCCGGCAAGAAATGTGAATATCGATGTACCCGTTGATGATGAGGAAGGCAATCAATAAAATAACCTCGGGAGGTACCGTTGTTCGATTTTGAACGGCCGCGTGGTGGCGAACGGGCACTCCTGGTACATGTAGATTTTCCACATCGGCCTGATCAGGACGATCAGGCCGAATTTATCGAGCTGGCCCGGTCGGCCGACGTCGCCGCTGTCGAACTGGTGGTCAGCAGCCGGCAGCAACCCTCGGCAGGAACTTTCATCGGAAAAGGCAAGCTTGAGGAAATAGCCGAGCTGGTAAAAAAGCACGAAATCGAAGTTGTTTTGTTCAACCATGCGCTTTCGCCTTCCCAGGAGAGGAATCTGGAGCGTGTTATGCAATGTCGTGTGCTGGACCGAACCGGCCTGATTCTCGATATTTTTGCGCAACGAGCCCAGTCTTTCGAGGGTAAACTCCAGGTAGAACTGGCTCAGCTAAAACACCTTTCGACTCGGCTGGTACGGGGCTGGACCCACCTGGAACGACAAAAAGGTGGCATTGGATTGCGTGGGCCTGGAGAAACCCAGCTCGAAACCGATCGCCGCTTACTGGGCAAGCGCATCAAGTACCTGAATAACCGGCTGGCCAAAGTATCGAGCCAACGGCAGCAGAGTCGTCAGGCGCGCAAAAAGGCCGATATTCCTACGGTATCGCTGGTTGGATATACCAATGCGGGCAAGTCAACCCTGTTCAATGCACTCACCGATTCTTCCGCATACGTGGCCGATCAGTTATTTGCGACGCTCGATCCGACCCTGCGAAAACTGGAAATCGACGATCAACTGTCGGTTATACTGGCGGATACGGTTGGATTCATCCGCCACTTGCCGCACGACCTGGTAGCCGCTTTTCGCGCCACGCTGCTCGAAACCCGTGAGGCAGACCTGATTCTTCATGTGGTGGACAGCGCCGATGATAACAGGCATGAAAAAATACAGGCGGTGAACCGGGTACTAGAAGAGATCGATGCCGCGCAGGTGCCCCAGTTAATGGTATATAACAAGATCGACCTGGCGGATTTTAAGGCGCGAATCGATACGGACGAATTCGGACAGGCCTGGCGGGTCTGGTTATCCGCGATCAGCCGACAGGGGTTCGACCTGCTGTACGAAGTATTGCACGGGAGATTTAGCGAGCAGAATCGGTATTGCAGCCTGCTGTTAAAGGACGATGAAGGGCAAATACGTGCGTTTTTATTCGACCAGAGCGCGATTAATAGCGAAAATTATCGAAACAACGGCGATGTCGACTTGAAACTTCGAATCTCACCCTCACTTCTAAGGCAATTGAATCGAAGATTTCAGTTTAGCGATGAAAGACTGGTTACGCAGGCCGATACGCTTGCAGGAGCCGCATGATAACCTTTACAATCCGCACTCTTTGAAAGTGCGATTCATTAATTGTATTTCAACTCAATGACTGGAGAGAACTATGCCCTGGAATGAACCGGGTAAAGACAAAGATCCATGGGGGCAAAAGAATAACCAAGGCCCGCCCGACCTGGATGAATTGTTGAAAAATCTAAAAGACAAGTTCGGCGGCCT
>JBGMRM010000001.1:14530-22670 GCA_048061415.1 Gammaproteobacteria bacterium
TAACCCAGTCGGGCCCGCACTGGCGTATGCCCTGGCCGATCGAAGATGTCGAACTGGTTAACGTTGCCGATATCAGGACGGCGCGGGTAGATACCAAAATGTTGACCAGCGATGAAAACATCGTCGTGCTGAGCCTGGAAGTGCAGTACAACATCAAAAATGCACAGGATTATACCTTCGAAATCCGGGAGCCGGACCTTACCCTGGAGCAGGCCGCAGAGACCGCGATTCGCGAAGTCGTGGGTAACAACAATATGGATTTAATTATTACCGAGGGTCGAGCCGTGATCGGTAGCGACACCAAGGATATCATGCAACAGATTCTCGATTCGTACCAGACCGGGCTCAACGTGGTGACTGTTAACATGGGTGAAGCCCAGCCTCCGGAAGAAGTTCAGGCTGCCTTCGAAGACGCGATCAAGGCGCGCGAGGATGAACAGCGCATCATCAACGAAGCCAATGCTTACCGTAACGGTGTCGTACCGCAAGCACGAGGCGATGCGGAAAGCCTGCTGGAACAGGCCCAGGCCTATAGGACCCGGGTAACCAAATCTGCCGAGGGTGAAACCAGTCGTTTTAATCAATTGCTGGCCGAGTATCAGCGCGCTCCCGAAGTCACTCGTGAGCGTCTGTACATCGATACACTGGAATCGGTCATGGCTCGCTCGCCCAAGGTGCTGATCGATGTCAATAATGGCAGCAACCTGCTGTTTTTACCGCTCGATCAATTGATTTCGCGTAGCCGGTTAGTTAATCCGGGCCAGGGCGGGCAGGCGGGCGATATTACGACCCAATCTTTAATCGATGAATTTCAACGCAGTACTTCGCGTTCCAGAACCAGGGAGACACGGCAATGAATAATATTAAGTTTGGTTTCGTGTTGCTGATTATCATTACGGCTGTTATCTGGATGTCGGCCTTTATCGTGGGTGAGAAGGAGCTGGCGATTAAGTTCAAGCTGGGTGAAATTGTCGATTCTGACTTTGCCCCCGGGTTATATTTCCAGGTTCCGATCCTCAACAATGTGCGTAAATTCGATAGTCGTATTTTAACCCTGGATACGCCGTCGGAGCGGTTCTTAACCAGCGAAAAGAAAAACGTGATCGTCAACTCATTCGTCAAGTGGCGTATTTCCGATCCCAAGACTTACTACACCGCCACCAGCGGCGATGAAAGGCGTGCGATCGCACGCATGTCTTCCATCATCAACGATGAATTGAAGAGTCAGATTGGCGCCAAAACCATGCGCGAGGTTATCTCGGGAGAGCGCGCGACGATCATGCAGGTCGTTACGGATAATGCAGGAGTGAAAATCAGGGATCTGGGGATTGAACTGATCGACGTGCGCGTCAAGAAAGTAGAATTGCCGGAGAATGTCAGTAATAACGTTTATCTGCGCATGGCTACGGAACGCCAGACCGTGGCGAAGAAATTTCGTTCCCGCGGTGAAGAGAAAGCCAAGCAGATCAGGGCTAACGCTGACCGCCAACGCGAGGAAATTCTTGCAGAAGCCTACCGAAAGTCAGAAGAAATTCGAGGCCAGGGTGACGCATTTGCGGCCAAGACCTACGCAGACTCATACAACCAGGACAAGGACTTTTACTCCTTTACTCGCAGCTTGAGGGCTTATGAAAACAGCTTCGGCAACAATCAGGATTTGATTGTTTTGAGTTCCGATTCTGATTTTTTCAAGTTTTTCAAGGATTCCAAATCGAAGTAAACCATCAGGCATAGTGAGTAGCAATTGTCTGGAGCGGGCGTTTATAATAGCGCCCGTTTTTTTGCGAGAAAAATATGAACTGGGGTGACCTGCTTTCCGCACTGGCGCTGGTACTGGTAATCGAAGGCATCATCCCTTTTATCAGCCCCCAGGGCTACAAGAGTACGATGCAGCAATTGATTACGATGCCCGATTCCACGCTGAGGTACATCGGCCTCGGACTGATGATCGCCGGGATACTTGGCCTTTACCTGATACGGGGTTAGCCGAGGTGCCGAATTCCCGTAACAATCGCTGGTTACTCCCCGATGGTGTGCAGGAAACCCTGCCACCCGATGCGCTCGCAGTCGAGTTGTTGCGCAGAAAGATACTCCAAAAATACCATTCCTGGGGCTATGATCTGGTGATGCCGGCGATGATGGAGTACATGGATTCGTTGTTGACCGGAACCGCACATTCACTCGATACCAGGACCTTCGCCCTGGTCGACCGGCAATCGGGAAAACAAATGGGCGTTCGCTCCGACATGACGCCCCAGGTTGCGCGCATCGATGCGCATCTACTCGCCGATGATCGACATGGGCATCGGGTAAGCCGCCTGTGTTACTGTGGGCACCTGCTGCACGCGCAGGGCGAGGGCATTACCTCGAGTCGCACGCCCTTGCAGATAGGCGCCGAGATCTTTGGAAACGACACCATTGCGGCCGATGTAGAAGTCGTCAGCCTGATGGTAGAAACCCTGCATATCGCCTCGCTGCAAACCATTTCTATCGACCTGGGACACGTGGGTATATTTCGTAGTCTGGTACGAAATACCAGCCTCGATACCGATCAGGAAAACCGTCTGTTCGATATGCTGCAGCGAAAATCGATACCCGATCTGGAGCACTACCTGTATCAATTACCGCTGGACGAGAAATTAGCTGCACAGATTTACCAGCTGGCCCTGCTCAATGGTGATAGTTCGGTGATCGACGATGCGCGCGAGCTTTATAGCGATGGTGCAGACGATTTATTGCAATCGCTCGATCATATGCAGGCAGTGGTCGAGGCTGTACAGGCAAAATATCCAGACACGATAATCCATTGCGATCTGTCTGAATTACGGGGTTACAGTTATCATACCGGCCTGGTATTTGCCGCTTTTCTACCGGGGCAGGGTAAGGAGATAGCCCGTGGGGGTCGCTACGACGATGTCGGCAGTGTATTTGGCAATGCCCGGCCCGCAACCGGCTTCAGCGCCGATTTGCTGAACCTGTACCAACTTTCACCGGTGTCCGGCAGGCAAGCCTTGGGTATTCTCGCACCGAATAGCGATGACCCCGAGCTGGAAAAGATAATCGAGTCCCTGCGGGACGAAAATCAGCGCGTGGTCGTCGATCTCACCGATGGTGCGGCGGGGCCAGCAGCTCAGCATTGCGACCGGGTGCTCGAAAATCGATCGGGCGTCTGGGTCGTGCAAGAGGTATAAAGCCCAGATGGCGCAAACAGTTGTTGTAATCGGTACCCAGTGGGGAGACGAAGGCAAGGGCAAGATTGTTGACCTGCTGACCGACCAGGCCCGGGCCGTAGTGCGATTTCAGGGTGGGCACAATGCCGGGCATACGCTCGTAATCGAAGGAAAAAAAACAGTCCTGCACCTGATTCCGTCGGGCGTTTTACGCGACCGGGTAAAGTGCCTGATCGGCAATGGCGTGGTGCTGTCGCCCGAAGCCCTGTTGCAGGAAATTTCCCAACTCGAGGCGAGCGGCATTCCTGCGCGCGAACGCATTGTTATCAGCGAATCCTGCCCGCTGATTTTGCCCTGCCATATCGCGCTCGACCAGGCACGTGAGCTCGCCCGCGGCAGTAATGCGATCGGCACTACCGGGCGGGGTATCGGTCCCTGCTACGAAGACAAGGCTGCACGGCGCGGTATTCGCTTCGGCGAGCTGCTCGACGCCGAACTTTTCGCCAAACGCCTGCAGGAAGTACTGGAGTACCACAATTTCGCGCTGGTCAATTATTATAAGGCCGAGCCGGTCGACTACCAGCAAACGCTCGACCAGGCCCTGCAGCAGGCCGATTCGCTGCGCGATCTGGTCGGAGACGTACCGGGACTACTGCACGATTTGCGGGCGAAGGGTGAGCGCATCGTGTTCGAGGGTGCGCAGGGCGCATTGCTCGACATCGATCATGGCACCTATCCCTTTGTCACCTCGTCAACCACTACCGCCGGTGGCGCCGCATCGGGCTCGGGTGTAGGCCCCAGAGACCTTGAATATATACTCGGTATCGTCAAGGCCTATACCACACGCGTCGGTGGCGGTCCTTTCCCCACCGAACTGGAAGACGAATACGGTCAGCACCTGGGTGAAAAAGGCCACGAATTCGGCGCCACTACCGGAAGGAAACGACGTTGCGGCTGGCTCGATCTGGTCGCACTCAGGCGCTCGTTTAAACTCAGCTCGGTGAGTGGATTATGCATTACCAAGCTCGATGTGCTGGACGGGCTGGATACCCTGAAAATAGCCGTGGCCTATCGTTTCAACGGGCAGGAAATCACCACGCCTCCGGCAGGCGCCGACAACTTTGAAGCCTGCGAACCCGTGTATATCGAAATGCCGGGCTGGCAGGAATCGACCCATGGGCTAAAATCCTACGAAGATTTACCTCAGGCAGCCGCCGACTATCTGAACAGGATCGAAGAATTATCGGGAGTTCCCATCGATATTATCTCGACCGGCCCCGATCGTGCCGAAACCATCATGTTAAGACACCCGTTTAGCGCATAAATCAAAAGCCTGGAATAACAGTCAACGCCAGTCAGATTGCGCTTAGGGTTTGCAGCGGGTCTTGATTATCGCGTTGTATTTGAGTGCATAGCTGCGCGCTTTTTGCATCAGGCGCAGGTGCTCGTCGCTGCGAACCACATCAGAAATGCCGTCGATCAGCTGAACGCCGCATTTCAACTCGTATTTCAGGCTTTCCTCTTTGACCACACCGGGAATATTCACGCTGCGGTTAGCCGCCAGGCCAAGCAGGCGGAAATCGGCTTTCTTGATCGCCTGATTGGCATCGTTTTGAGGGTCGGCCGCATCCAGCCATTGCAGTTTTTGCACGTAAGGATCCATGGTTTGATAGCCGGAAGCGCAGCCAGCGATGGTAAATAAGGAGGCGATTACGAGAAGGATGTATTTCATAGGTGCTGATAAAAACCGGGTTATCGGTCGCGATAATGCCATAAAAATGGCGGGCTGTAACTCGAATCTCTCCATATCCCTGACGAACCGGAATGCTCAGGGGTTCAATAAACCCGGCGAAAGGGGAGCGGTGGTCTTTTATTAACCACCGATCAGAACCAGGCTCAGAGCAGGCCAGTAGGTGATGATTAATACTGCAACCAGCAGAATCAGGAAGAAAGGTATGGTTGCCCGGTAAAGGGTCATGACCGGTTTGTTGAAGCGGTAAGAGGCAATAAACAAATTCATCCCCACCGGTGGCGTGAAATAACCGAGCTGCATATTGGCGAGAAATATAATTCCAAAATGCACCGGGTTAATCCCATAGCCGACTGCGATCGGCAGGATGATGGGTACAAATATGACCAGCGCCGAAAAAATATCCAGCATTGTACCAAGGACCAGTAGAAACAGGTTGAGCAAGATCAGAAAGGTGAGCCGGTCGTCGATACGCTGCTGGATGAACTCGAATAGCTGGGTCGGGATCTCGGCATCGATCAGGTAATTGGTCGATGCCAGCGACATCCCGACGATAATCAGTATGCCCCCGACCAGCACCATCGAATCGCGCATGATGACCGGTAACCTGCGCCAGGTAATTTCACGTAATATCACCACCTCGACCAGGAGTACATAAAGAGCGGTGACGGCAGCCGCCTCGGATATCGCAAAATAACCGCTATAAATGCCACCCAGCACCAGAAATGGCAGGGGTATTTCCCACCGGGCCGCCTTGATCGTCGCGAGCGCGATACGCCAGTCGAAAGCCTTATTTTCCTGTTTGGTTCGGGGTTGGGCCATACTGTAGAGCGAGAGCAATACCAGCATCAGCAGGCCCGGTAATATTCCCGCCAGAAATAACTGGTCGATGCTAACCTTTTGCTCCAGGTTCATATGCTGCGCAACGACACCGTAGAGGATGAGCGGCAGCGACGGTGCAAACAGGATTCCCAAACTACCCGAGCTGGTGAGCAGCCCGAGGTTAAAGTTTTCACGGTAGCCGGCTTGCCTGAGCGCGGGATAAAGCAGGGCGCCGAGCGCGATAATGGTAATGCCCGAGGCGCCGGTAAATGCGGTAAACAGCGCACAGGCAAATATGGTGACAATCGCCAGACCACCCGGCATCCACCCCAGCAGGCTGTCGGTAATATTAACCAGGCGTGTCGAAGCCTGGCTTTCACCCAGCAGGTAACCGGCGAAGGTAAACAGTGGAATCGCGAGCAGTACGGACATTTCGGCGAGCCGGTAAATCTCGATGCTGATTACCGAGAGGCTGATTTCCTGGCTATAGAATCCGAGCATGGCGCTCGCGCCGATGATCACGAATAATGGGGTCCGCAATAACGTTAGCAATATCAGCAGGGGAGTGGCGAGGATCATCGATTCCGATCGGTCGGTACCGCAAAACGGTTATAAAAAAGCGCGCCCTGACGGAATGATTGCACCAGGTAACGAATACCTATTATCGTGAATGCGATCGGGATAACGATTTCCAGCATCCACGCGGGGATACCGATAAAGCTCGGGATTTCATCCACGAAATCGAATCGTATCCAGGCTGCACCATACCAGGCGATAATCAGGCAAACCCAGGCGCTAAACTGGTTGATTATAATGTTTAATAACAGCAGGGATTTCTCGTCGAGAAAACGTGTCAACAGGTCGATCTGGATGTGTCGGTTCTCGCGTGTCGCGACCGAAGCCCCGATTAATCCTAACCATAGCACCATGACACGAAGCAACGGGTCAATCCAAACCAGACCGTAATCAAAAAGGTTTCTGAGCGCGATCTGGGTCGACGCAAGCGCGATCATGGTACCGAGCAGCACCACCAACAGGCCATCTTCAAACCGGTGCAGCAAAAACAGGATGTCAGGCCTGAATTTCAGATTAAACATCTACCAGGTTTCCGCAAAATCAGGCTCGACCCTGCACGCATTATTGACTGCGGAATTCAGCCAGGTTACGCCGAATATCGTCGACCATTGTCTGCGAAATACCGCCGTTTTGGATCATCACATCGATGGATTCGGCGGACAGGGATTTCCAACGGGCGAGTTCAGCCGCATCGGGTCGAACGAACTGGATGCCGAGGTTTGCGAGTGCTTCGGTAGCGCTTTTATTATCGCTTCGGTTGAGACGGTCAAGCCGCTCGAATGCTAGACCGATTTCTTCCCTGAGAACCGCCTGATCTTCGGCCTTAAGCTGGTCAAACACCTTTTTTTGTACGGCCAGTGTGCCGATCAGGTAAATCAGCGGCGTTTCGGTCATATAATTCATTTTAGTGTGCCATTGAAACGCGATAGCGGCCGTTGGATTGACCGCGATGGTTTCAATCAGCCCGGTTTGCAGCCCGGTGAACACATCGGAGATCGGCAGCGAGACAGGAGAAATTCCGAGCGTTTTAAAAGTTTCCCGTACCACGTAATCGCCTTCCGGAATCCATACCCTGGTCAGGCGTATCGACTCCAGGTCCCTGAGCGGTGTTTGCGACAAGATTCTGGCAAATCCGCCTTCGGAAATTCCAAGCAGGACGAAACCACTTTTCTCGATATTGCGTTTCAATACCGGGTCTATCCTGGCGCGTACATAATCGACTTCCTCGAAAGAGTCAAACAACATCGGCAGGCTCAGCGACTGGATATCGGGGTAAACCTGCGCGAGGCCACCCGAAGTAAAGGCGCCCCCCTGTAGCTGACCGATCTTGATTTTACGGTGCACGCTCTGCTCGTTACCCATAACCCCGCCGGGATAATACTTGATTTTGACGCGGCCATCGGTCCTCAGCTTTACCGCATCGGCCCCTTTTTTCAATTCTTTCATCCAGGTGGTGCCTGCGGGCACGATGGTTGCGATCTTGAGGGTTTTCGCGAATCCCTGTTGCGAAGAAACTGCAAACAGCAGCACGAGCATAACTAATTGAATAAAGCGATTCATTCATTCCCTCCCATGGGAACAGGTATCTGTTAAAAGTATTCCTTAGATTCCGCGAGCAATACGGCTGCCCGCTGTTTGGCAATGGTATTGATCAGGGTGAAACCAGGGTATTCGGCAGATCTGGACAGTACCGATAACAGGAGCTGGTCGTGTAATTCTTTATCGAAAATAATGCGCGCATAATACTGCGCCATCAAGACATCTACCATCAAATTCTGCCCGGATGAAATCTCACGCGCGCGCTCGAAGTGAAGGCGGCCTG
>JBGMRM010000002.1:0-22667 GCA_048061415.1 Gammaproteobacteria bacterium
ATAGCCAGACCATCGAAATAATCTGTTCCGACGCGACCCGTCCCCATCCGAGCTGGCTCGATTTCGTCATCACCGCCAAGGCGCGAACCAACATCCGCCATTTCCTCAAGTCTTTGCAAAAAACAGAAGCCGTTTCCCTCGGCCAACGACTGCTGCAACAGTCGATCAGTCTCGTGGTGGGTCGCGAAGAGGCAATCACCAGTGAAAAACTGGCCAAGGTACTGGAACAGTATCAAATGACCGACCAGCAGGAATTACTGGCAGAAATTGGGCTTGGGAATCGCAATTCCAGCCTCGTGGCGAAGGCCATGTATGATATCGAGGAAGATGTCACGGCTTACGATGGTTTTGGAAAACCGCTCGCGATCAAAGGTACCGAAGGCATGGTGGTTTCGTTTGCCAAGTGTTGTCGGCCGGTACCCGGCGATGCGATCGTTGGGTTTATGTCATCGGGCAAGGGAATCGTGGTGCATCAGCAAAACTGCCGCAATATTACCGAAACAGGGCGCGAAGATCGTCAATTGTCGGTGCAGTGGTCCGATCATGTCGAAGGGGAATTTTTGGCTTTCATGCGCGTACAGGTCGCAAATCAGCGCGGAGTGCTGGCTAACCTGGCTGCCACCATCGCCAATATGTCGTCCAATATCGAACACGTAAACCTGACCGAAAAAGATGGCCGAATATCCACGATCGAATTCGTCGTCACGGTTAAAGACCGGACCCACCTGGCCAGAATAATGAAAAAACTGCGTAGCCTGCAGGTGGTTAACCGTATCTGGCGAAAGTAAAGCGCTTTTTAGCTTTATCGCATAATCCTTTCCATTTTATTATCTCGTACGAGGTTAATCATGGCAAAAACTATCATTCAGACCGATAATGCCCCGGCCGCAATAGGCACCTACTCACAGGCGGTTAAGGTCGATAACACGGTCTATATTTCAGGCCAGATTCCGCTCGACCCGGCATCGATGGAAATCGTCGGAGGCGGAATCGAAGCTCAAATTACCCAGGTGTTCGATAATTTGAGCGCTGTCGCCGCAGCATCGGGAGGGGATCTCGGGGACGTCGTAAAACTGAATGTATTTCTTACCGACCTGGGCAATTTTCCGACGGTCAACGAAATCATGGCGCAATACTTTTCCGAACCCTATCCAGCGCGCGCCGCTATCGGTGTGGCAGCCTTACCGAAAGCAGCCGAGGTCGAAATG
Source organism: Gammaproteobacteria bacterium (assembly GCA_048061415.1). GTDB lineage: Bacteria > Pseudomonadota > Gammaproteobacteria. The sequence continues at coordinate 1,209 of JBGMRM010000002.1, forward strand.
GATGCGGTATTGGTACTCGAATAAGAACCACTCTTAAAAATGGAAGACTGGTCGGCCGAGGGGGTCCGTTATCTGAAGGGTGTCGGGCCTAGGGTCGCAGAGAAATTACTTAAACTGGGAATCCAGACCCAGCGTGACCTGTTGTTTCACCTGCCGCTGCGCTACGAGGACCGCACCCACATCACTGCGATAGGGTCGCTACAGGCTGGCAGTAAAAGCCTGGTTCAGGCCGAAGTACTGCAGGCGGGCGCCCACTTTCGCCGACAGGGCAGATCGCGCCGGGCACTGGTGGCAAAGCTTGCGGATCACAGTGGCCTGATCACGCTCCGATGGTTTTATTTTAGTGCGCGCCAACAGCAACAGTTGCAAAAAGGCGCCTGGCTACGCTGCTACGGCGAAGTGCGCCGCGCGATGGGTGAACTGGAAATGGTGCACCCCGAAATCGAAGTCATCGATATCGATAACCCGCCCCCAATGACGCAAACGCTGACCCCGGTTTATCCGACCACGGAAGGTTTGCATCAGCTGTCGATTGGCAAGATTATCCGGCAGGCGATCGAAAGACTGCATACGCTTGGAATGCCGGAGACCATGCCGATGTCCTGGCTGGAACAACACCACTTTCCCGACTTCGAATCGGCTATGATGCATTTGCACCGGCCACAGAACAAAAGCGACACAGAAAAGATAGCCAGCCGAACGCATCCGGCCCAGTATCGATTTGTAATCGAGGAATTGACCGCACATCGCCTTGCCCTGCTGGAGCGCCGGGCCAAAATAAGAGCCCAGAAAAATCCTGTGATTAAAACGGGCGGAACCCGGATGGACGCCCTGATACATGCCCTGCCGTTTGAGCTGACCGGAGCACAGCAACGTGTCGTGGCGGAATTCATGCAGGACTTCGAGTCGGGTAAACCTATGATGCGCCTGCTACAGGGCGATGTCGGTTCGGGCAAAACCATCGTCGCTGTACTGGCTTGCCTGCCCGTGGTGGAGTCGGGTTATCAGTGCGCGCTGATGGCGCCAACCGAAATCCTTGCCGAACAGCATTATCAAAACCTGGAACGCTGGCTGGCGCCACTGGAGTTAAAGGCAGTGTCTCTGATGGGCGCGGACAAGGGCAAAAAACGCACGCAGAAGCTGGCTGCCATCGCATCCGGCGATGTGCATATCGTGGTTGGGACGCACGCCCTGTTTCAGGCTAGCGTGAACTTTCGGGCCCTCGGTTTTATTATTATCGACGAACAACAGCGCTTTGGCGTCGACCAGCGTCTCGCGTTACAGAAAAAAGCGTCGCAAAGGGAAATGCCGCACCAGTTAATCATGACTGCTACCCCGATACCACGGACCCTGGCCATGTCTATTTATGCCGACCTCGATTATTCGCAGATCGACGAATTGCCCCCTGGGCGCAAACCGGTTACTACGTCGATAGTGTCCGAACAAAAACGCACTGACCTGATCGAATCGGTGGCCAGATCCTGCGCCGGGGGTGGACAGGTTTACTGGGTTTGCACGCTGATCGAAGAATCGGAAGCGCTGCAATGCGAAACCGCGGAGAATACGTTTGCATTGTTGCAGCAACAACTACCTCAACTGACGATTGCGCTGGTACACGGGCGTATGAAAGCGAATGAAAAAGATACAGTGATCCAGGCTTTCAAACGCGCGGAAACCGATATTCTGGTGGCGACCACTGTGATCGAAGTGGGTGTCGACGTACCCAATGCGAGTATCATGATTATCGAAAACCCGGAACGCCTGGGCCTGTCGCAGATACATCAGCTACGTGGCCGGGTCGGGCGTGGTGCGCGCGAAAGTTTTTGCATCCTGCTGGTGAAAAGCGACCTGTCCGCGCAGGTGCAAAAGCGCCTCGAAATCATCCGCAGCCACCAGGATGGATTTATCATAGCGCAAAAAGACCTCGAGCTACGCGGCGCTGGTGAGCTGCTGGGGACGCGACAAACCGGTGACGCCAGTTTCAAGATAGCCGACTTGTTGCGCGACCAAAAGTGGTTTGCGCAGGTGGATGAACTGGCAAGGCTGATGCAAAAAAACAGGTATGCGGGTGTTCGCGCTGAACTGTTACGAAACTGGATCGGGCATAAGCAGGGCTATACAGAGGTTGGATAAGCGAAAATTATTGGTAATATGGCGACCTGATGAACCTGTGCGATCCACCAGTCCAGCCACTGATAGCCTACGATGAGGCGCTGAAAAGCCTGATCGGGCGCGTATCGCCGACCACAAAAATCGTATACCGGCCTCTACTGGAGGCGCTCGGCGATGTGCTGGCCGAGGATTTATGTTCCGCTATCGATGTTCCACCGGCGGATAATTCGGCGATGGACGGTTACGCGCTAAATACAGGCGACCTGGCCGCATCGGGCGAAACCCGCCTACCGGTGTCGCAACGAATCGCGGCGGGTGAAGCCGGGACGACGCTAAAACCGGGTACAGCCGCGAGAATATTTACCGGCGCACCAGTTCCACCCGGCGCGGACGCGGTCATTATGCAGGAACAGGTCGATCTGCTAGACGATAGCATTCGTTTTGAACGAAAACTCGCCAGCGGCGAGAATATACGTCCCGCCGGTAACGATATCCGAAGCGGTGACACGGTACTCGCCAGGGGTTGTAGGCTGCGCCCCCAGGAACTCGGTATCGCGGCCTCGATCGGGCTGCAGTCGCTCCCGGTATTCGACCGGGTTCGCGTGGGCATTTTTTTAACCGGTGACGAGCTGGTCGAACCGGGGCAGGCTCTGGGCCCGGGCCAGATTTATGACTCCAACCGCTATACATTGCACGGACTACTGCAATCGATGGGTTGTGAAATCGTCGATTGCGGACTGGTCGGCGATACCCTGGAGGCGACTAAAGCCGCGATGTGCGAGGCCGCGCAAAAAGCCGACCTGGTAGTGACCTGTGGCGGTGTATCGGTAGGCGAGGAAGATTACGTGCGTATCGCCATCGAGCAGCTCGGCGATTTGCATTTATGGCGTGTTCGTATCAAACCGGGCAAGCCGTTTGCTTTTGGCAATATAAACGAGACGCCTTTCGTCGGGTTACCGGGTAATCCGGTTTCGGTATTTGCAACCTTTATGCTATTTGTTTGCCCGCTGATAAAGATCATGCAGGGCAGGCCATGGAAAAAGCCTGTCGTGACCTCGGTGGTTGCAGGGTTTGACTGGCCAAAGCCCGATAGCCGCCGGGAGTTTTTGCGAGCGCGGCTCGAATACAATGCCGAGCAGGAACTGGTTGCCTGCATTTATCCCAATCAGGACTCCGGCGTTCTCACTTCGACGGTATGGGCGCAGGGCTTTGTCGAAATAGCAGAAGGCCAGACGCTCAGTGCCGGTGATCGGGTCGATTTTCTATCGTTCGAGCAGTTTTTAGGCTGAAAATTAACGCATATGATCATACGGGTGCAGGAAGAAGATTTCGATATCGCCGATGTGAATCGGCAGTTGCTCGCCGGGCGTAGCGATGTCGGTGCGGTTTGCAGCTTTATCGGTTTGGTGCGCGATTTGCCGGCGAATCGGCTAAAGACTATGTCGCTCGAACACTATCCGGGCATGACCGAGAAATCGTTGCAGAAAATAGTCGAAGTCGCGGGCCAGCGCTGGGAAATTCTCGACTGTACGATCATTCACCGCATAGGGGATTTAAAGCCTGCAGACCAGATCGTGCTGGTCAGCGTACTGTCGGCACACCGCAAGGCTGCTTTTCGCGCCTGCGAATTTATCATGGATTATCTCAAGACCGACGCGCCATTCTGGAAAAAAGAAACCGGCGAGCAGGGCGAAAAATGGGTGGAGGCTAAAGAGAGCGATAGCGATGCCAGAAAGCAATGGTAGTAGCTGCGCCTGTCGCGGGTGAAATTCCATAGATCTGGGCTAAACTCTGTTACTCACCCGGATGTAAGTCCAAATTTCTGAAAAAATATAATATTGAATACCGGCCCAGTTACTCCTAACCCGATCGCTTTACGGAGCCATATTTTCCCTGATATTCGTTCCCTTCATGCAATATGCGGGCTAAGCCTGTCAATTAACTGGATTTTGCTGTGCGGCGAGCACAAAACGTATCGCTTTAAACCATTCAATATGCGGTATCGACCTTAAGCCAGATATTCGACAATTTTGGGGCTCTCAAACCCCATAGTGATAGCCAATTCCTGCTACAATTCCGTCTTGTTAGACTCAGTGTATATTCCCGCTACGATGGATGTCTCCCACCTGCTAGATTCTCTTAATGACCGTCAACGCGAAGCAGTCAGCGCGGAACCCGGGCCAGTTCTGGTTCTGGCTGGTGCGGGCAGTGGCAAAACACGGGTTTTGACCCACCGCATAGCCTGGGTCTGCGAAGTGGGTGGCCTGTCGCCGTTTAGCCTGCTTGCCGTTACCTTCACCAATAAGGCGGCGAATGAAATGCGCGCCCGGGTCGAAAGCCTGCTCGGAATTTCAGCCGCAGCGATGTGGGTGGGCACCTTTCACGGACTGGCTCACCGCATGTTGCGCGCCCACTGGGAGGCGGCCGGGCTACCGCAGGCTTTTCAGATTCTCGACAGCGATGACCAGCTTCGTATGATCAAGCGGGTAATCCGGCAACTTGAGCTCGACGAGGCTAGCTGGCCGCCGAAACAGGCGCAATGGTTCATCAACCACAATAAGGACGAAGGGCTGCGCCCGGCCCATATAGACCCGGGTAAAGACCACATTCAACAGCAACTACTCGCGATTTATCAATTGTACGAAACCCTTTGCCGGCGCGCGGGTGTGGTCGACTTTGCCGAGCTATTGCTGCGTACGCTGGAGTTAATTCGCGATAGTGACGATATACGGGCGCATTACCAGCGTCGATTCCAGCACATCCTGGTGGATGAATTCCAGGACACCAATGCCATACAATACGCCTGGTTAAGACTGATGGCGGGCGGCGAGACGCCGACATTCGTAGTCGGTGACGACGATCAGTCGATCTATGGCTGGCGCGGCGCGCGTATCGAGAATATTCACCATTTCGAAAAGGATTTTGCCGGCGCCGAGGTCATCCGCCTTGAGCAAAACTATCGCTCTACCGGCATTATTCTGAAGGCGGCAAACGCGCTGATCGATAACAACCGGGGGCGTCTGGGCAAAAAATTATGGACCCAAAGCGATGAGGGTGAGCCGATCATCTATTATTGCGCCTACAACGAGAAGGACGAAGCGCGCTTCGTCATCGATCATATCGAGAACTGGGTGGATCAGGGGCGTAGTCGCAATGAAGTGGCAGTGTTGTATCGTTCTAACGCACAATCGCGCCAGTTTGAAGAGATCCTGGTGGCACGCAAAATGCCGTATCGCGTCTATGGGGGCTTGCGCTTTTTCGAACGCGCCGAGGTCAAGGATACGCTGGCTTACCTGCGTATACTCGCCAACCCTATGGCCGATCATGCCTTCGACCGAACCGTGAATCATCCTCCGCGAGGGATCGGGCAAAAAACCCTCGGGCAGATTCGCGAACAGGCAAAATTAGAGTCCCAGCCGCTGTGGAGCGCCGCAAAGGCTTTGCTCGAAAGCAGGCAATTGAGCGCTCGTGCTCAGTCCGCACTACAGGCTTATATCGACCTGATAAGTCGAATGCAGGCCAATTTGCTCGACTTGAACCTGCCTGAGCAAATCGAGATATGTATAGAACAAAGTGGCCTGAAGGCGCATTTTGGCAAAGATAAAACCGAGAAGGGACTGTCGCGACTGGAAAACCTGCAGGAACTTAGCGGGGCGGGCAAAAGTTTTCAATTCGAGGCCAGGCCTGAATCCGAGGATATGAGTCCGCTCGACGCTTTTCTCGCCCATGCCGCGCTCGAGGCGGGTGAAGACCAGGGCGAGGCATGGGAAGACTGCGTGCAACTGATGACGCTGCACTCGGTCAAGGGCCTGGAATTTCCGCTGGTGTTTCTGGTGGGGATGGAAGAGGGCCTGTTTCCGCACCAGCGTTCCAGCGAGGAACCGGGCAAAATGGAGGAAGAGCGCCGCCTGTGTTATGTCGGAGTCACCCGGGCCCGGGAGCAACTGGTGGTGTGTAGCGCCGAGGTACGCAGGTTATACGGACATGAAAATTACAATATGCTGTCGCGATTCATCCGCGAGATTCCGGCTGAATTTTTACACGAAATAAGACCAAAAGCCCAGTTCACTCGACCCACATTTTCATCCCCGAAAAAAACCCGACGGTATGAAATCGAAAGCGATACCGGACTGTTTGTCGGACAGAGCGTCAGTCACACCAGGTTTGGCAGTGGCGTCGTACTTAATCTGGAGGGACAGGGGCCTCAGTCCCGCGTGCAGGTGAACTTCGAGCAGGCTGGAAGCAAGTGGTTAATGGTCGATCTGGCCAATTTGCAGACAGCCTGATTGAACGGGTCCGAACAGGCTTTTAACTCGTGACGATACCTTAATATCGGGGCTATGTCGTATCCCCGCAGGCGCCAGCAGTGCTAAAATCCGGCGAATTGAAAATCTAATGAGGAATAAAATGAGCAAACAAAATGTCGCTTTTATAGGTCTGGGTGTGATGGGCTACCCGATGGCCGGTCATTTGTCCAAAGCAGGTTACCAAACTACGGTTTACAACCGCACTACGGCGAAGGCTGAGCAATGGTGCAAGGATTACCAGGGAGACTATGCCAAAACCCCGAGGGAGGCTGCCGAAGGCGCCGATTTCGTATTTATCTGCGTGGGTAATGACGACGATTTACGTTCGGTTGTGTACGGTGATGATGGCGTGCTAGCAGGGATGAAGGAGGGCGCGATACTCGTCGATCATACTACCGCCTCGGCTAATGTCGCGCGCGAGATAGCGGACCGGGCAAAGGCGCCCTTCCTCGACGCACCCGTTTCAGGCGGGCAGGCCGGCGCGGAAAATGGCCTATTAACAGTGATGGTCGGCGGTGAGCAGGTGGCTTTCGATGCCGCCAGACCGGTCATTCTCAGCTACGCTCGCGCGGTTGAACTACTCGGTCCCGTTGGCGCCGGCCAGTTAACCAAGATGGTAAACCAGATTTGCATCGCCGGGCTGGTGCAGGGACTTTCCGAAGGACTCAACTTTGCGCAACGCTCAGGACTGGATGGAGCCAGGGTGGTTGACGTCATTTCCAAGGGCGCCGCGGGTTCGTGGCAGATGGAAAATCGCGCGCTGACGATGCTCAAAGACGAGTTCGAATTTGGTTTTGCGGTTGACTGGATGCGTAAGGATTTGGGATTCTGCCTGGAAGAAAGCAGGAAAAACGGCGCCGCATTACCGATAACCAGTATCATCAATGATTATTATGGTGAAATACAGGAAATGGGCGGAGGGCGATGGGATACTTCGAGCCTGATTCGTCGGTTGACGCGCTGATCGGTAAAGCCAGGGTCCATGTCGCAAGTATTCGGCAAAAACAAGCACGTGCTATTGAGAAAATGGGTATAGAGCCCGATGTAGTAATGCAAGGCCTGGCCACAAAATATTTTCAAAAAAACTGGAAAAATCAAATAGATGTACTATATATCTAAATAAGTGCTAGAGGTTGAGCTCAGGCCTGATCTCTCTCACGATGTCCTCCTTTGGTTATATTAAGTCAATATGACTTTTATGGCTGGTTGCCCCCTCAACCAGCCATTTTTTTTGCCTGATGCCTTATCAGGTGCAAAAACAGGGCCGCCGATATTCCGGCCGAACTGAAAATCATGCTCATCACGACGATCTGGTAACGGGCTGCTATCAGTGGATCGGTACCAGACAGGATTTGCCCAGTCATCATGCCCGGCAGAGAAACCAGTCCGACCGCAAGCAGTGAATTGATAATCGGGATCATCGCCGCTTGAAACGAGATATTTCTGGCACTGAGATAATCGCTATGATGTTCAAACTCCCTGAACAGGCGCTCTCCTGCAAGGCTTACCGCATTCATCGAATTTGAGAAAATCATCCCGGCGATCGGTATCATCACCTCGGGCTGATACCACGGATCGACATGCAATACACCCTGTGAGATAAACACCAGGTTAAGTCCACCACCGAAGAGAATAGCGACCGTGCTGTATAAATACAGGGGTTTCCTGTCTACTGGCAGCGCATTGAGCGAAATCCAGCTCGCCATAACCAGCATGAAAATTAACACCAGCAGGATGATCCATTGGCTGTTCGCGTTAAAAATAAAGTTGAGGGCATATCCAATCAGAAACAATTGAATCAGCATGCGGGCTACTGCGATCAATGCCGGTTTCACGCTGTGTGACCAGTAAAATATGATCACCAGGGTTACGATAACCGGAACGAGCCCTACCGAAAGGTCAACCAGGGTAATCTGGTACATCGGCTATGAGCGGATCAATGATAGTCTTCCCAGTATTTTTCTGTGGATTGGTGTGGAATATCCTGATGTTCGGGTAGTTTTTCCTCAAAACAGAGTGTGTCCAGGGCCATATTGTCGCGTGCATTCTCCTCCAGAAACTGGTAAATCGTATTGCGCAGACTGAGCAGGACAGAATTCTCACACTCGAATCCGAGTTCGCCGAGTAAGTCGATTATCAGTTCGAACGAAAAATAGTTGAGTGAATAGATCAGGTGGATACTGCTTGTGTCAATGGGTGCGGCGAGGAGAATACCCTCGATTCCTGCGACTGCATGGCAGGCGGCTTCGGCCTGTTTCGACGCTTCATCGCTTGCCTTCAGGTAGATGTGGCGACATCGATAGTGTTCAAAGGCATCCATACAAAGAGACTACGCCCGCTATCGGATAAATTCAACTTCGCCCGGGCGACCACTGGCCGATGCTCAGTCGCGGTAAGCCGTTTATATCGGTTCGGCAGGATATACCGGCAAAACGTTGCTCGCGCATCATCCGCGCGACATTTTCCTGTTGGTCAAATCCGTGTTCAAGCAATAAATAACCCTGCGGCGTTAAAAAATCGGGCGCCGCGGCAATTATATGCTGTAATGCTTCGAGCCCTGTCTTTCCTGGGCTTAAAGCATCGCGCGGCTCAGCTCGCAGGTCACCCTGTTTCAGGCAAGGGTCCGTGGCAGCGATGTAGGGCGGGTTCGACACGATTATATCGTATCGCCTTGCGCCATCGATTGCCGAAAACCAGTCGGATTCGATCCATTCGATATTTACCCCGTGGAGAATCGCGTTCTGGCGGGCCAAATCAAGACAGTCGGCGCTTAAATCGGTGGCTGCCACATTGATCTCAGGATGATTCAGTTTCAGGCTGATAGCAATAATTCCGGCGCCGGTGCCGAGTTCGAGTAAATCGACATTGGCCCGATTTGGACATAGGTCCAGAGCGGTTTCGACCAATAGCTCTGTTTCCGGCCTGGGCACTATAGCGACTGCCGTGGTTTTGAAATTGAGCGAGAAAAATTCGCGCTGCCCTAACAAATAGGCAATGGGCGTGGGCTCCATACGTTTATCGATTAACGCCTGAAAGCGTCGCCAGGCTATGCCAGGTATGGTTTGTTCGGGCCAACTGTACAAATAACTACGAGGCTTATCGATGCAATGGGCGAGCAGAAGCTCGGCATCGAGTTTTGCCGAATCGCTAATTTTGGCGCAGCGAGCCGCACCCCATGCGATAGCCGAGTCAATTTGTTCACTCATTCGCTATGAACTGGTTCACTGTCGATATCCACAATGTTGGACTATCTTTAATTATCATCATTATCTCCTCCTCCCGATATTGATGATTTTGAAGGGCCATGGAAGGCCCTTTTTTCAAACTAAAGATGAATTATAATCCCTGGTCGTCGTCTGCGAGGCTCGCCAACTGTTCTGCCTGGAATTCGTGCATCAGCGGTTCGACCACATGGTCAAGCGCGCCGCCGAGAATCTCTTCTAGCTTATACAGGGTTAGATTAATCCGGTGGTCGGTCAGGCGGCCCTGTGGAAAGTTATAGGTTCGGATACGTTCCGACCGGTCTCCACCACCGACCAACGATTTTCTTTCCGCCGCCTGTTCCCTTTCCTGCTTTTGTTTTTCGGCATCGTAAATTCTGGCCTGAAGCAGAGACATCGCGCGCGCCTTATTCTTATGCTGCGAGCGCTCATCCTGACATTCGACCACGGTGCCGGTGGGTAAATGCGTGAGCCTGATGGCCGAATCCGTTTTGTTTACGTGTTGTCCCCCGGCGCCTGAGGCGCGATAAGTATCGATGCGCAAATCGGCCGGGTTTATTTCGATCATCTGGACTTCTTCCCCTTCGGGAATTACCGCTACGGTTGCGGCAGAGGTATGCACCCGACCCTGCGACTCGGTTTCGGGCACGCGTTGTACGCGGTGCGCACCCGATTCGAATTTTAGCTGTGAGTAAGCCCCCTGGCCGATTATGCGAGCGATTATTTCCTTATAACCGCCGTGTTCTCCCTCGCTGCTATTGAGGACTTCCATTTGCCAGTGACGCGATTCGGCGTAGCGGCTGTACATCCGGTATAAATCGCCGGCGAACAGGGCGGCTTCATCGCCCCCAGTGCCCGCGCGAATTTCGAGGAAAACGTTGGCATTGTCGTTGGGGTCCCTGGGCAGCAGCAGTTTTTGTAACTCAGTTTCGAGGCGCTCGATTTTCTCGGTATTTTCGGCCATTTCTTCTTCGGCCAGTTCGCGCATATCGGCGTCTTCGTCGGTCAGCATTTCGCGCGCTGACTCGAGCGCCTGCTGCGCCTGCCGATATTCGCTAAAACGGCTTACCAGGTCCTCGAGTTGCGCATATTCCATCGACAGGCTGCGAAACCTGTCCTGGTTGCTAATGGTTTCGATATCGGCCAGCAAAGCGGTTATTTCCTCGTGACGGGCGCGCAGCAACTCCAGTTTGTTGAGCAGTGATTCTTTCATTTAATCGGAAGATATCAGTGATTTTAATAATCGGATGGTGTCCTGATCGTCGTTTTTCAGCGCTTTGCGCATCTCGATCGTAGGGCCATGCAACAGTTTATTAGTCAGGGTATTCGCCAGCGTATTCAATGCCTTCTCGGCATCCTGGTCCTGATCGTACTGCGCCATCGCGCGCGCTATGCTCTGGCGTTTTATCGCTTCTGCATTTTGACGTAACTGGCGTATTTCATCGGCGGACTGATGTGTTTTCAGCCACTGGGTGAAGGCGTTCACTTCCAGGCTAATAATTTCCTGTGCCGCTTCGGCCGCCTCTTCACGAGAACGCAGGTTTTCGTCGATTACGCTGTTGAGGTCATCGACGGTGTAAAGATAAATATCTTCAAGCTCGCCGACCTGGCTTTCAATATCCCTCGGAACTGCCAGATCGATCATAAATATGGGACGATGTTTACGCACCTTAAGCGCTGTTTCGATAGCGCCCTTGCCGAGGATGGGCAATTGACTCGCAGTCGATGAAATGACGATATCTGCGTTGACCAGTTGCTCTGGCACCTGGCTAATGTGCACGGCTTCAGCGCCGACTTCATCGGCCAGTTTCTGGGCATTTTCCAGACTCCGGTTGGCAATTACGATAGCGCCAATTCCCTGCCTGGACAAGTGGCGCGCCACCAGTTCGATGGTTTCGCCGGCACCGATCAGCAAGGCCTGTAACTGTCCCAGGCTGCCAAATATCTGCTTCGACAGATTGACCGCAGCGAAGGCTATCGATACAGGGTTAGCTCCGATTTTGGTGTCGGTGCGGACCCGCTTTGCGACACTAAACGAATGCTGAAACAGTCGGTGAAGGACAGTATTTACGCTCTTGCCCTGGCGCGCCTGGGCGAACGAAGTTTTAAGCTGGCCGAGTATTTGCGGTTCACCGAGCACCATCGAATCGAGTCCCGAGGCGACTCTAAATAGATGACGTACTACCTCCTGGTCGAAATACCGATACATATGGGCCGATAATGCTTCTTCACTCATGTTGTGGTAAGTCGATAGCCAACGGGATATGGCCCCGACCGAATCGTTGGACGTATTGCAATAGATTTCAGTACGGTTACAGGTCGACAGAATGACCGACTCGTTGACGGCGGGGATGCATTGTAGTTGACGCAGCGCACTGTTTAATTGATCTGGCGCGAACGCTACTTTCTCACGAATATCGACGGGGGCGGTCTGGTGATTTATGCCAAGTGACAATAAGGCCATGATTTATAGAAATTAACGAGCTAACAAGCGATTTTCGGCCATTGGCGGGCTAAATACAAGATTTACGGCTCGATGAACATTTATAGCTTTAATGAATCCTATACCTGGGAGCACTGGATTAAGAAACCCGTGCGAATGCCGGTGATTTCGCGCAACAGGCCAATTATTTGGATCAGCAAACTTTTCGCTTTATGAGTGGAGTGCTACACTTAAAGGGGCACACTAAAACCAGGGTATATTTGTCAGGCATGATATTAAAACCATTTAAGCGATTCAGGCGGTACCTGCTGATACTAACGGCATTTCTGCTGGCTGGCTGCGCCGGGTCTCAATTTCCGATGGATCGCGGAGAATCTGCATTCGAGCCGGCACAGGTTCGCGTCGTTCCACTGGATCCGCAGGATGATCCGGCTGGCGACGCCACGTATCAATTACTCGTAGCGGAAATTGCGATCTTTCGTGGCCAGACCGATATTGCGGTCAAATATTATCTTGAACTAGCCAAATCGCAGAATAATCCGGCTATCGCCGAACGCGCCGTGCGGGTTGCGGTTTATGGCCAGAATCTCGAAGCCGCTTCCGAAGCGGCGCAACGCTGGGTTGAACTTGAGCCCGAGCAGCTGGAAGCGCGTCAGATTATCGCAGCAATATACATTCGCCAGCATAAAATAGACGAGGCGTTTCAATATCTCGATGAAATGATCGAATTCAGTGATATTGACGACCGCGAGCTGTTTGTTTCGCTGCTCGGCGTGCTGGCGCGAGAAAAAAATACCACTACTGTTCTCGCGGTAACCAGCAAAATAGCGGCGAAATATCCAGGCCGTGCCTATGCCCAGTATTTACATGGGATGCTGGCCGCGCAGGATGGACAATCCGCGTTGGCTCTGGAGTACCTGGACAAGGCTTTAGCCAAAGAAGAAATAGAAGGGGCGAACAGCACGAAGGCCAAAATATTACTTAAACTGGGCAGGCGCGATGAGGCGGTGATCAGTCTGCAAAAAGCAGTGCTTAAGCGGCCGAACGACCAGAAGTTACGCATGACCTTCGCGCGTTTGCTGGTCGACGTAAAACGATACGAAAAGGCGCGGGTAGAGTTTGAGAAACTAAGCCAGGCTTCGCCTGACGACGCCGAACTGCTTTATACCCTGGGGTTGTTATCGCTCGAATCCCAGCAATTCGAAGCAGCCGAAAAATATATGACAAAACTGGTCGAAATGAAAAAACGGCCTGGTGAGGCACAGTATTATCTTGGCCGTATCAATGAAAGTCGAAAGCGTCGGGATGAGGCGATCAAATGGTACTGGGAGGTGCATATTGGCGAGTACCGTTTTGACGCACAGTTACGCATTGGTTATTTGCTGGGTGAACTGGGACGACTGGAAGAAGCACAGGCACACCTCAAGGCGATGCTTAAAGGCAGCCAGTCGGATAGCTCGCTGGTGCGGATTTACCTGGCCGAGGGAGAATTGTTACGGTCTGCCAAACGCTACGATGAAGCCATGGAAGTGTACAATACGGCGCTGGGTATTATTCTCGGAAACACCGATCTCCTGTACGCGCGAGCGCTGACTGCTGAGCGCGTGGGCCGCCTGGATATTCTCGAACAGGATTTAAAGGTTATCCTGAAAACCGAGCCGGATAATGGACACGCTCTCAACGCACTGGGTTTTACGCTCGCAGATCAGACTGACAGGTACGAGGAAGCTTACGGCTATCTCAGGCGCGCGATAGAAATATTACCGGAGGACGCGGCCGTAATAGACAGTTTTGGCTGGGTCAACTACCGCCTGGGCAGGTATGACGAGGCCATCCGGCTGCTACGCAAAGCGCTGGCGCGGCTCGACGACAGCGAAATTGCCGCGCACCTGGTTGAAGTCCTGTGGGTAAGTGGCGCACAGGAAGAAGCGAAAAAAATATGGACCAGGGCGATGAAAAAATCCCCCGAAGATCCATTGCTACAGAAGGTAATGCGTCGCCTTACCCCCTGAGCACCGGTCGATTCAGAAAACTGGCAATTACCCTGTTGCGCAACTACTATGCGCCGATGCACGCAAACCACGTCTTTGCCCAAAATATACGCCTGACAATAGTGTTGGCTGCCGTATCGCTGCTCGTTGCCTGCAGCGGGTTGCCCGATCTTCCCGTGACCGACGAAAGTTACCAGGAATGGGCCAGGCTGCAACCGGCGCTGGAGAAAATTGATGCCTGGGAAGTTCAGGCCAGGACAGCAATTTTTGTGAAGGAAGAGGTTAACCAGGTTGGCGTCAACTGGGTACGCGAGCGCGAGCGGTTTATACTCATGATTCAGGCGCCATTTGGGCAGGGCGTTTTTCGTGTTGAATCAAATACCACGGAAGACTCGAGTGCGGCGATCAAACTCACGATGCCCGACGGGCAGATCTATTTCGATCGCTCGGCCGAAGCCCTGCTGTCACAATTGTTTGGCTGGTCGATCCCCCTGAGCGGCTTAAACTCGTGGATAAAGGGTTTGCCGCGCCAACCCGAAACCTATAGCTACGATTTATACGCCGATGGGCGTTTGAAATCACTGCGGCAGGACGGCTGGGTGATTAACTATCTCGATTACTTTGAAGATGATGGCGCCGGGCGGGGGCTGCCGAAGAAGATGTATCTAAAACACCAGCATCTTGCGCTAAAAATTGTCATTGATCGTTGGTATCCGCTCGAATCGCGGGTGGATACGCCCATAGTATTCCCCGAATTCGATTGAGGGTATAGCATGGAAGGGCTAAGCCTGAACTCCCCCGCGAAACTAAATTTGATGCTGCATATTACCGGGCGCCGGGCCGATGGGTATCACCTGTTGCAAACGGTATTTCAATACATAAACCTAACTGACCAGATGGTCTTCGGTGTGACTGAAAATGGTGCGATAGGTCGAATAGAGAGCAATACCCCCGTTCCCGAAAGCGAAGATATTGCCTTACGGGCCGCGCTTGAACTACAGCGACGAGCACAGGTAGCGAAAGGTGTAGAAATTTCAATCGATAAACGCATACCCATTGGAGGCGGGCTCGGCGGCGGTAGCTCTAATGCAGCCACGACATTGCTCGCCCTGAACAGGCTTTGGGAGCTGAATCTGCCGATATACGAACTGGCGGAAATCGGACTCGAACTCGGTGCGGATGTCCCCTTTTTTGTGACCGGGTATTCGGCCTGGGCGACCGGAGCAGGCGAACAGTTAAGCGCTATTGAACTACCGCTACCCTGGTACCTGATTATCGATCCTGGAGTGGCGGTTTCGACCGCTAAAATTTTTGCCGCACAAGAATTGACACGGAATTGCGATGCAATCACAATACGCGCCTTTCTGGAAGGGGCGGGAACCAATGTATGCCAGCCCGTGGCCTGCGAATTGTATGCAGAAATTCAGCAGGCAATCGACTGGTTAGACCAGTACTCAGGGACCAGAATGACTGGAACCGGAGGTTGTGTATTCGCGCCTTTCGATAGCCTCAAACAGGCGGAAAGTGTAAAATCGCGCGTGCCGGAACACTGGGGTTGTTTCGTTGCGAAGGCAATGAACACGAATCCAGTGCACCAGCAACTAGGATTGCTGGAATAGAATTTAATTAAATGGGCCGTCGCCAAGCGGTAAGGGCGATGAGGATGAGGAAATGACATTTAACATGTCATTTTCCCGAAGCGCGCCCGGCCACGGAAGGCTGGGCCGGACGCAACTACAGGGATGTAAGAATGCACCAGAAATAAATGGGCCGTCGCCAAGCGGTAAGGCACCAGGTTTTGATCCTGGCATTCGTTGGTTCGATTCCAGCCGGCCCAGCCATATTTAACACCGAGCGAGAAATAGTGAATGGTAGGCAGTGTTGGCACCAACGATTTGATGGTTTTTACCGGTAATGCCAATCCCGGGCTGGCTAAAACCATAGTTCGCCATCTGGAAATTCCGCTTGGAATAGCATCGGTTGGTACTTTCAGCGATGGGGAAACCTCGGTTGAAATCGGTGAAAATGTGCGCGGTAAGGATGTATTCGTCATCCAGCCGACCTGTGTCCCGACCAATGACAATTTGATGGAGCTGCTGGTCATGATCGACGCGATCAACCGGGCTTCATCGAATCGAGTGACTGCGGTCATTCCTTATTTTGGATACGCGCGCCAGGATCGGCGTGTGCGTTCGCAACGGGTGCCGATTACGGCCAAGGTAGTCGCCAACATGCTGACCAGCGTCGGTGTCGACCGGGTTTTAACCATTGACCTGCATGCGGATCAGATCCAGGGGTTTTTCGAATGCCCGGTGGATAATGTTTACGCCTCGCCGATATTGATGGGCGATATCTGGAAGCAGAAATATCCAGATATGATAGTCGTGTCTCCCGATGTGGGTGGTGTGGTGCGGGCCAGGGCGGTAGCCAAACAGCTCGACGATGCAGACCTTGCGATCATCGACAAAAGGCGACCGCAGCCGAATAAGGCGAAAGTAATGAACATCATCGGCAGGGTGAAAGGCAAGACCTGCATCATTGTAGACGATATGGTCGATACCGCCGGTACACTGTGCCAGGCCGCCGAAGCATTGAAGGAACGCGGAGCGACCGGTGTTTTTGCTTACTGCACGCACCCGGTGTTATCGGGTCAGGCGATAGAGAATGTTGAAAATTCGGTGCTCGATGGGTTGATTGTCACCGACACCATTCCCTTGTCGCCCGCAGCCGAACAATGCAAATTTATCCGACAGGTGTCGGTTGCCGGAATGCTGGCTGAAACGATTCGCCGCATCCATTTTGAAGAGTCGGTCAGTTCATTGTATATGGATTGACCTGGGTCATCTCTTACAATGTAATTTTTTCATGAGGGCAAGGAAGTACCGCGCGCAAAACCGCAGTGTATAAATCATACATGAGGATTTGAGCACGGCACTGACGCAGCCATCGGGGAAAAAGTGCATTGGAAGAGGTGACCGCTAGTTCTTTCCTGGTCGCAAGGAAAGCCTCCCCAGCAGGGGTTTTTTGTTTTAGGAGTACAACTAATGTCAGATAACATTCAACTGAATGCTGAACCACGTACAGATTCGGGGAAAGGTGCGAGCCGCCGCCTGAGACGTACGGGTATGGTTCCAGCAATCGTATACGGGGGCGATAGTGACCCCGCCAACATCAGCCTCGAGCACAATAAGTTCAGTCACGAACTGGACAACGAGGCGATTTATACCCAAATCATCGACCTGCATGTCGGGCAGGAAATGGAAGAGGTCATCTTGCGGGATTTACAACGCCACCCGTACAAAAAGAGAATCATGCACGCAGATTTTTTCCGTATCGACAAGAAGAAGCCGATCCATGTGGTGGTGCCCATCCACGTACTGAACGCAGAAGACTGCGTCGGAGTGAAAACTGATGGCGGCATGATGACCCAACTGGTAACCGAAATAGAGGTCGTTTGCCTGCCGAAATTTTTGCCGGAGTATCTCGAAATTGATGCCGAGGAACTGCACCTGGGGGAAATTTTACATCTGACCGATATAAAAATGCCCGAAGGTGTCGAAATAGTCGCACTCACCCATGGTGAAGACCACGATACCGGCGTGCTTTCGGTGGTCAAGACCCGCGCCGAGGAAATCATAGAAGACGAGGCACCAGAAGCTCCGGAAGAAGGGGATGAGGAAGCAGGTGAAGAGCCCGCTGAATCTGAAGGCGGCGAGGCCACCGAAGAGTAACTTTCGCTACTCGGAATCCTGGAAGGAAGCGCGAGCAAGTGGCAGCGCTCACCGCAGAAATTCGTCTGATCGTCGGCCTCGGCAATCCCGGGGCCGATTACCTCGATACCCGGCACAATGCGGGATTCTGGTTTCTGGATCTGTTGGCCGAACACCTGTCGCTTTCATTTCGCCATGAAAAACGCTTCAATGCAGACGAGTCCCGTTACCGCTCCTCGGGTAGCGACGTTTATCTGTTAAAACCCATGACATTTATGAACCGAAGCGGGCAGTCTATCGGTGCGCTGGCGCGCTATTATAAAATACAACCGGATCAAATCCTGGTGGCGCACGATGAACTCGACCTCGCGCCCGGTGACAACCGTCTGAAACGTGGCGGCGGCCACGGCGGGCATAATGGATTACGCGATTTAATCAACCATCTGGGCGACGCGGGGTTTTTTCGAATCCGCATAGGCATAGGCCATCCCGGCGACAGTAGCCAGGTAATCGACTATGTATTGCACAGGCCGTCACTTGCCGAGCTCGATGCGATAGAGGCAGCCAATCGGCGCACACTCGAAGTGATGCCGTATATATTCGGCGGTCGGCTCGACAAGGCAATGCAGGCACTGCATACACCAAAGGAACAAGATGGGATTTAAATGTGGCATAGTCGGCCTGCCCAACGTCGGTAAATCGACCCTGTTTAATTCACTCACCAAAGCAGGCATAGCGGCCGAAAACTACCCGTTTTGCACCATCGACCCCAATATTGGCATAGTCGAAGTGCCGGATCATCGACTCCAGCAGCTCGCCGATATCGTTAAGCCGAAAAAAATAATCCCCACGGCGATGGAGTTTGTCGACATCGCCGGGCTGGTTGCCGGTGCATCCAAAGGCGAGGGTCTCGGTAATCAGTTTCTCGGGCATATCCGCGAAACCGACGCGATAGCGCATGTGGTGCGGTGTTTCGAAAACTCCGATATCCTGCACGTCAACAACACTATCGACCCGTTAAGCGATATCGAAACCATCAACACCGAATTATTGCTCGCCGATATGGAATCGATCGCGCGCCAGACCGAACGCGCGGCCAAACTGGCGAAATCAAACGACAAGGAAGCGAAGGCAAAACTCGCGTTTATGCAGCAGATACAGGCGCATGTGGAAGCGGGCAACAGCGCGCGCAGCTTCGCGACCGAGGACCACCCGCGTGGCTGGATGAGGGAGCTACACCTGATCACAGCCAAACCCACATTATTTATCGCCAATGTAGCGGAAGACGGGTTCGACAATAACCCGCACCTCGATGTACTGACCCGGGTAGCCGAGTCCGAAGGCGCCGAGGTGGTCGCGGTATGCGCCGCGATAGAAGCCGATATCGCCGAACTCGACGCCGCAGATGCGGCCGAATTTTTGCAGGAAATGGGTCTCGATGAACCAGGTCTCGAGCGCGTGATTCATGCGGGTTATCGTCTGCTCGAACTACAAACTTATTTCACCGCAGGCCCTCAGGAAGTCCGCGCCTGGACGATCCGTAAAGGGGATACCGCCCCCAAAGCCGCCGGAAAAATCCATACCGATTTCGAAAAAGGATTTATTCGCGCCGAAGTCGTCGGTTTCGACGATTTTATCGCGGGCCAGGGAGAACAGGGCGCGAAAGACGCCGGACGCTGGCGCCTCGAAGGCAAGGACTATGTGATGCACGAAGGCGACGTGGTGCATTTCCGCTTTAACGTCTAAGGCCGGTGCTTGACAGTAAGCGGCCTACAGGGGAAAATCGCGCGCTCTTCAAGACCGGTCAACCCGGTCAGAATAACCTGATGGCTATGTAGCTCAGTTGGTTAGAGCACATCACTCATAATGATGGGGTCCCCTGTTCGAGTCAGGGCATAGCCACCATTTTCTTTATTTATGCCAAAAGTATCGGACCTGGTTTTGCTGATATCGACTATCAACTGGCGCCTCTGAATACATTGATCAACGATGCGTTATCCTGCTTGAGGTAACCGGCCTCAGCTGCGCGTTTGTAAAGTCCCAGTATAAAGTCGGGTAATTCTGTATTGATACCCAAATCGATAGCCAGGTTCCGAATGGCAGAGACAACCTCAATAGATGTCCCAACGGTCGCCGAGATGTTCTCATTGAATTCAGCCTTGTCGATGGTCTTGGCCAGTGAGTGTGCCCTGTCTCCTTCAGGATACATGTCGGCAAAATGCTGCAAGGGCAAGCCTTCGGATTCACATAGGTGAGCGCCATAAACGACTCCGACCGTATTCACAACAAGCCTGGTCACTGCGGCCAGGTCGAGTGCTGCCGCCGCTCCGATACTTGATCCCAGATATCGAATATCATCCCCCAGGTTTTTGATATAGGGAGCACAGTCATGGTAAATTTCTTGTGACCCGGAAATCAGTAGCTGCCCCTCTGTTTTACCGATGCTTTCGGGGTACACCATGATGGAGCAGTCAAGATAATGGCCTCCCTGTTCGTTGATCCAGGCTTCTGCTGCCCTGGCTTCCGCGGGAGTTCCGGTACTCATCTGAATGATGGTACGCCCAGACAGTAAGGGAATGATTTCTGGATCGTCCAGCATTGACCTGGTAGCCGCATATCCATGAATACAGATCAAAATTCTTGGGCTCGACTCGATAGCCTGTTTCAGGGTATCGGTGAAACGGGCACCCAATTCAGAGATGCTTTTCGCTTTTTCTGATGAACGATTCCATACGGTCAGATCGCATTGTTTATCGATCAGGGTTCGAGCAATCGCCGACCCCATTGCACCAAGCCCTATCACAGTTAACTCACTCATTACTAAATCCTCAATCAAAAAATGGCCTGGTGAAGATAGTAAATTACTGATTCGGATACTTGATCAAAACTTGATGAATTTGTGATGATTGAATCCCTGAATTTTTTGAAACCAGTACAATAGGACTATTTACAGACCCATCGGCCGCCCCGGCCCGGTAAAAAAAATGCTCCAGGGTCGATCACCAATAAACGGATCCAGCATTCTCAGTGCTTGGGCATCGCCTGCCTGAAGCGCCTGCGTGTGAATATTGTGTTTATGGATAGAGCGTAAGTTAGAATGGCCGAGCAGACCCTCAACAATCCGAGCTTTTAAGCGTTTTTTCCGATAAATGGGAACTGGAGGTATAATTATTATTTAATATAAACATATAGTTAACATAATATTGCACAATAACACTAGCAATGTTATTGTGCGGAAAGTATGTTAGTGAGGTTTCTGTGGATCAACTGGCAAATAATCTAGAGAATTACCTGCATGAAGTGACAGGGCTGAAGATCAAGGCGGATTCTATGAATGCCCGCAATTTACCCTATTTCTTTTCTCGGCAGTACGCTCTATATCGGTTGGTGATCGGTAGCACCAGGTTCACTGCTGTGTTTCTGCAGGAAGAGGACGAGTTTAAACCTGCCCAGTTTATTAAGCACATGCGACAAGTATCATCGATTGAAGTCGATGAGCTTTGTGTGGTGGCTGTATCTCTTCCGACTTATGTACGCAAACGATTAATTGAAAAAGGTATCGCTTTCGTCATCCCAAAAGTTCAGATGTACTTACCAACGCTAGGAATGGAGCTACGGGAACGATCGCAGCGGAAAAAACCATTAGTGGCTGAACGCTTTAGCCCAGCCACTCAG
>JBGMRM010000003.1:0-19607 GCA_048061415.1 Gammaproteobacteria bacterium
TTTCTCTATATGCCTTTCATGCATAGCGAAAACCTGGATGACCAGGCTTTATCGCTCAAACTATTCGACCATCCCGGACTGGAAGATAATTTTCGATTTGCCAGGCATCATCATGGAGTCGTAGAGCGTTTTGGACGGTTTCCACACCGCAATGAAATACTGGGTCGCGAGAGCACCAATGCCGAAATCGAATACCTGAATTCGAAGGAGGGATTTAAGGGTTGAATCGCCCGATTGCGATGCTGGCGGGTATTCGAGAACGAATCACTCGCTATGTCTGGGCATACGATGCCAGTGCGCCACAGTCGGCGAAGTCTTCCTGGCGCCATTTTTTACAAATTATGGCCATGGCGGGTCACGACCTGTACGGCGGGATGCTGGCCCTGAGATCCACCAGCCTGGTTTACACCACATTGCTTTCTATTGTACCCGTGCTAGCCGTCAGCCTGGTGGTGCTGCAGGTCTTAGGCATACACGATCAACTCGAACCGATGTTGATCAGATTACTCGCACCATTGGGCGAGCAAAGCATGGACATCAGCGCCCGAATTGTCGTGTTGCTGAAAAACATGAACTATGGCGTACTCGGAGTCCTGGGCGTCGGCCTGCTCATGTATAATGTGATTTCGTTGATCCTGAAGGTTGAATCCGCTTTTAATTACACCTGGCGGGTACAGACCAGCCGGCCAATTGTGCAACGTTTGGGTAATTACCTGCTCGTATTACTGGTCGGTCCGGTGCTGGTATTTTTTGCTGTCGGCATCACCGCGTCACTGGGCAGTAACACCCTTCTGGCCGTGCTGGAAGCCCTGCCCTACGTCGGTGACATAATCAGAATAATGGGCAGGGGTTTACCCTATCTGCTGGTGATTTGCGCTTTTTGTTTTATCTACCTGTTGGTGCCGAATTCCCGAGTCAAATTTCGATCTGCATTTTTCGGGGCTTTGACCGCAGGCTTCCTGTGGGAGACCATGAACCTGTTGTTCGCTTCTTTTGCCGGCGTTACGACCCGCTATACCGCTATTTATTCGAGCTTTGCGATCGTGCTGGTATTCATGATCTGGTTATACCTCAGCTGGTTAATTTTACTGATCGGCGCCAGTATCGCCTACCACCACCAGCATCCACAGCAATTGAGACGGCCACAGGATATACTGCCTTTGAGCACCCGCATGCACGAACAACTGGCATTGCAGGCGATGGTGGACATAGTGCACGCGAGCGATGGGTCATCCGGGAGGATTCCAACGCTCGAAGATCTGGCGCGCGCTCGGCAGGTACCGGTCGAAGTGCTCAGCAGGGTCCTGGGCGTACTGGAAGCGGATGGCCTGGTCTGCCGCTCTAGCGATCTGCCTGCCTGTTTCCTGCCTACGCGCCCGAGCGATCGTATACGCCTGAATGAGATATTACGTGGCTCGCGCGAAACGCAAGATGGGCTCGATGAACCAGTCGAAAAGCTGTTGCAGGATCTGGATCGCAACTACCACTCGGCTCTGGGAAAACAAACACTGGCCGATTTTTTATCACAGTATGACAACGAGAATCAGGGGCGCCAACGTGAAGATAGTCTCATTTAATGTGAATAGCGTACGCCAGCGGCTACACCAACTGGCCCGAGTTATTGATAAACATGCGCCGGAATTTATCGGCTTGCAGGAAACCAAAGTGCAGGATCACGAGTTTCCACGCGCAGACATCGAAGCGCTTGGATACCAGGCGCTATTCCTGGGGCAAAAGACTCACTACGGGGTCGCTTTATTGTCGAAAACGCCCTGCCGTAAAAGCTATTTAGGTTTTCCAGAAGATACCGAAGCCGCGCAAAAGCGCTTCATTGGCGGGGAATATAAGATCGATGGTCAAGCCATCAGTATTTTTAACGGCTATTTTCCGCAGGGCGAGAGCCGTGACCATCCGGTCAAGTTTCCCGCGAAGCGGCAGTATTATCGCGATCTGAATAGTTTTTTGCAAAACTACGATATGAACGAGGCGTCCCTGGTTTTACTGGGTGATTATAATATTGCACCACAGGATATCGATATCGGCATCGGCGACGACAATGCCAGGCGTTGGCTTAAAACCGGCAAAACCAGTTTTTTACCCGAAGAAAGAGAATGGTTTGAAGCGCTCACCGGGCTTGGCCTGTACGATGGCTTCCGGCTTTGTCATGCAGAGGAAAACAATGTATTTAGCTGGTTCGATTATCGCAGCAGGGGTTTTGAGCGGGAGCCGAGGCGGGGTTTGCGCATCGACCATCTGCTGGTGTCGGAGAGGTTACGCGCAGCCGTGGTCGATGCAGGTGTCGACTATGATATCCGGGGTATGGAGAAACCCTCCGATCATGCACCCGCCTGGCTGGAGCTGCGCTTTGGATCAAATTGAAGATCGAGGAATCTCGGCTAATGAGGAATTGAAATGTTTGGTAAATCGATGAAGATCCCCGGGGTACACGAGGCTTTGCCCGGCAGGGTTGAAAAAATGGCGCTCAATCCTGAACACTATGTGCATGGGAGAAGTATGATGGAACCCTTCCCGCCACAGATGGAGCGGGTAATATTCGGTCTCGGGTGCTTTTGGGGCGCCGAACGTA
Source organism: Gammaproteobacteria bacterium (assembly GCA_048061415.1). GTDB lineage: Bacteria > Pseudomonadota > Gammaproteobacteria. The sequence goes on from JBGMRM010000003.1 coordinate 2,588, forward strand.
AATTCTGGGGTGTCGATGGGGTATATACCACCGCAGTAGGCTATGCCGCCGGGCATACGCAAAACCCGACCTATGCGGAGGTCTGTACCGGCATGACTGGGCACAATGAAGTGGTGCTCGTGGTGTATGACCCGAAGCTGCCTGGCTTTGAGGCCCTGTTGAAGATTTTCTGGGAGTCGCATGATCCGACACAGGGTATGCGTCAGGGAAATGACCAGGGTACGCAATATCGCTCAGGAATCTACTATACTACCAAAGATCAGCTTGAACAGGCGACGTTAAGCCTGGGATATTATCAACAGCGGTTAGATGAAGCGGGCCATCCGAGTATCACCACAGAAATTTGCCCTGCGGGAGAGTTTTTCTATGCCGAGGAATATCATCAGCAATACCTGGAAAAAAATCCGTCGGGCTATTGTGGATTGGGGGGTACTGGGGTATCGTGTTCATGACTTTTCTAGAAAAGTCGCCTAAGTAGGTGAAAAATATAAAAAAATGGGGGTTTTTTTATTACCTGATTTATAATTATTCCAACAGTAGATATAAGAGAAATGATAAAAATTAGTCGATCCGTATGGTTGTCCTCGACTGCTTTATTTTTATTTATAACAATTGAAACACCCGCCCATATTGCCATGGCCGATAGCGATAATATCGATGTTTCGAACTTTGTTGATAGTGCAGTGGGCATCGATGCTGAAAATCTGATCGAGTTATATCGGTCCATGCAAGATGTCGTGCTGATCGATTCGCGTCTAAGTGAAGACCGCGTACACGGATACATAGAAATGTCGCAAAGCCTGCCGGTGGCTGATACGAATTGCGCCTCGCTGGCGAAAATATTAGATAATAAAGACCAGCCGGTGGTGTTTTACGACAATGGGAAAGTTTCGAGCGCCGGTATGGTTGCGACATCGATCGCGGCCACGTGCGGTTATAAACGATTATTCTGGTTTAGCGGTGGCTTCGCCGAATGGGAAGATAAGGACTATCCTTTTGTGATCGAATAGATCCGATGTTATCCCGCCTCTATAGCTTCAAACTAATCATTGTTCTGGCTCTGCTATGGCTAACCCTGCTGGCTTTTGGGCTGGCCTATTACAGCACCCAGATATACCGAAACCTGGCGATCGATAATCAAATCGAGTCCCTGCAGACGATCCTGGGAGTTAAAAGCCAGGATATCATTGAGGATCTGTACGCAAGCCAGAAACGTTTTTCCTTCAAGCTGCAAAACGAGGAGCCGTTTGTAACAGCGCTGCAGGATCGGGATCCAAAGGCCATGGTGTCCTGGCTTGGCAAAAGTTTCCGGCGTTATTTTGTTGCTTCTGGACAGTTCGAATTAAAGTCGATCATCATACGCAACCTGGATGGGGAGATATTTGCCGAAGCCAGTGATAGTAGTCAGCAACCCTATAGCGGCTGTCCTGTATTACTCAATAGTATCGGCGGGTCCGAACCAATATTGAAGCCCGGGTACGCACTATGTTCATTTGAAGGTAATTTGTACAGCGAGGTACTGGTGCCAGTGGGAGCACTCGACCCAAGAGGCTATATGCATGTCATCGTTTATGCTACTGAGGGATTGAAAAAAATCGAACAGGATATTGCAATGCCGTTGCTAATTACCGCGAGTGATGGCACCGAGTTGTTTCGATCTGAGAGCTGGCCCGAAAATCCTCAGGCAAATTTCCTCAACCCCGAATATCGGCTGTACGGGGATGACTCGTTTCTTGGCGCTATTATCACAGGCGCCTCTGACCAACAACCCTTTATGAGCCGGCTCGATAGCACCGAATACAACTTCCTGGTGTTGACCACTATTGCGACGCTCGCTGGACTTTTATTGGTGGCATTGCTATTACACCGCGCTTTCGTACCGATGAACAGGCTGCGAAATTCAGTGGGCGCATTGCTTACCGGTAAATATGCTGCTATTAGCGAGGAAAAATTACCGAGTGAGTTACGCGATGTGATCCAGGCGTATAACGAAATGGTCGTAGGGCTCGAAAATGAAACCATTTCACGCAGGCAGACGGAAGAAAAGCTGCGCTCGGAAAAAGATTTTATCGCTACCACGTTAAATTCGATTACTAACCCCGTAATCGTTATCGATTCGAAGGATAAAATCAAACTGGTTAATCCAAGTGGCGAAAAACTGTTCGGCGAAAAAGAAAAGCTTCTGGTCAATACATCGATTCATGAGCTTTTAATCCTGTATTCCAATCGGCAGACCACGCACATAGTCGATGTCGGTCAATTGCTGAGTCAGAAACAGACTCTGGACACCCTGTTTTTTTACGACTCCAACAGAAATATTGTCGAACTCGAATTTTCAGCTTCGCCGATGATCGATATGGAAGCAGAGGATGTAGGGTTTGTGGTGATTTTGAAAGATGTATCCGAGTATGGCCATTTGCGCCGAAAACTGACTTATGAAGGTAGTCACGATCAATTAACCGGATTCCTTAACCGCATCGCCTTCGAGCACAAGTTCGCCCGCCTTGTAGCCGAAGATCACAGTTTAAGCCCGCAACATGTGCTGGCGTATCTCGACATCGATCAGTTTAAGGTAGTGAACGAAACCTGTGGTAATGCAGGTGGAGATTTACTGCTAAAACAGGTCAGTTCCATCATTAAATCGCATGTTCGAAAGTCCGACGTAGTAGCTCGCCTCAGCGGAGACGAGTTTGGAATCATCATGCCATTTTTCAATATTGATCGTACGTTGCAGGTAATACAGAAGATAATTATCGATATTCAGCATTCCATTTTCGAGTGGGATGACAAGGAGTATTATGTCACGGCGAGTATCGGGGTGATGTCCTTTGGACAGGAGAAGGACGAATATCCCGCTTTTTACTCAAAGGTGACCACCGCCTGCTTCCTGGCAAAAAGAAACGGTGGCAACCAGTACCATTATATCGATGAAAACGACGTCAAGGTGACTGCCCAGCAAGAGTCGATGGATTGGGTCGCCAATATTATGAAAGGATTCAACGAGGATCGCTTTTGCCTTTATGTGCAACCGATAGCATCGATGGATGTAAATGACAGTGACCTTCACTACGAAGTGCTGGTGCGCTATCAAAACCCGGACGGCACCATTATCTCGCCCGACGAATTTCTGCCTTCAGCCGAGCGCTATAACCTGATCGAGCGAATTGATTCGTGGGTCGTGTCTCGGGTCATAGCATGGCTTCAGGAAAATCAGGGCCAAACAGGTAAAACAATGTTTTCCATTAATCTGTCGGGTCGCAGTATGGGTTCACAGACATTCCACAGGTTTTTGCATAAAAGTCTGGAGCAAACCGAAATCGATAAGAGCACCCTGTGTTTTGAGATAACCGAGACTGCAGTATCGGGCAATGTGCAGGAGTCGGTCGAGTTTATCAAATCGATCAGGCTACTTGGGGCCAAATTTTCTATCGACGATTTTGGTACCGGCCTGTCCTCATTCAGCGATCTTAAACAGTTACCGGTTGACTACCTTAAGATTGACGGTGATATCGTACGTGAGATAAACGATGACGATACCAACTATGTGTTTGTCCGGTCCATGACAGAGGTTGGCCATAGCCTGGGAATGAAAGTGATTGCCGAGTATGTTGAATCAGACACCCTGTGCGACAAGTTACGCGAAGCAAAAGTAGATTACATTCAGGGTCATTCCGTAGGCCTGCCGGTAGATATTCAATCGTTGTTAGCAAAGTAAAGAGATGCTGCCCGGATATAAGGGGTCAGAGTGGTTCGAGGTTCATTCATGCCAGTTGCAGGGGTGGTAGATTTTCTCTGGAATATATTGTAATAATTGCTGCTGGCAGTAATCGATCATTTCCTCTTCCTGGTTTCGGGGATAACTGATAATACCGTTGCTTAAAGCCAGGGTTTGCGCAAACAGTGGCTCGTCGGGATAGAGCTTGCTGATTTGTTTAAAATTATTTCTCGGCATTCGGAATGCCCCGAGGCTAACCGAATGCAGTTTACTGGCGTCGATCCTGGTGAAAATTCCTTCGAGTAGCTGTGCAAAGGCCTGGCGATAGTTGTCATGATAAACAATCGGGTCCAGTCTCAATCCAACTGGCCAGCCTGCATCGATCAGGGATTGCATCGCGGCGATTCGCTTTGCGAAGGTGGGAACACCCCGTTCCAGTTTCCTGTGGCTGTGCTGGTCGGTAAAGCTAAAGGCGGTGACCACGCGTTCGCAGGGTTCGAGGCCAAGCAATTGCCGAACCTGGGTACTCTTGGTGCGCAGTTCGAGCCAGGCGTTGTCAATCTGCGCAAATACCGGAACGAAAAAGCGCGCAAATCGTGTGACGGGTTCGTAGGCAAGGCTATCGCAGTCGTAACCGGAAAAAAACCAGACAGGGTCGGTTCCGTGGCGCGCCGCTATTTCAACAATGTCGCTCGCATAATCCTCATAATTGACGAAGATCACCTGGTGTGCCGACGAGTACATCCCCTGCAAAAAACAATAGCGGCAATCGTACATACAGTTGAGCATGTGTGAAAAGTAATAATTGTTTCGTTCGCCGAGGCCGTATCCTTCGGGGACTGGCAGAATTCGTCGTTTTTGCTTGCGCGCAATGATCAGGGCAGGGTTTAATTTTTGTAGTCGAAAATTCTGTGCGCGCGGATTAAAAACCTCTCCGTAATGGTCGATTTCAACAATTGGGGTGTTTTTCATGCGCTTGCTAATATCGAGCGTACGCGGGTGATGGCTGACCTCGGCCTCTATATAAACGCAACTGACCATTAATTACAGTCTCTGACTGGAGTGCTGGCAGAGTTTATTGAGATGCGCAATGATCGCAGTGCTCGAGGAGAAGCTGGAAATTTCATCGGTCAATCCTTCGATGTCGTAGTTCTGGCTCAACAGGAACTGTAGTGATTTTTTTAGTTGGATTCGCTGAGTCTGACTAAAATGAGCTCGCCCGACGAATTCCCGCCAGTCTGAATCGGCTATTTTGCAGACCGCAACCAGTTTGTTTAATTCCAGCAAAGATTCTGCAAACCGGGTCAATGGCTCAATATTTTGCGCGACTAGCTGACTGACTCTCTTTTTGTCCCGCCCAGTTTGTTGCTCAGGGTTATCGCTGACGATCTTGATGCAATGCACCAGTTCGGCACTGCTGAATCGGCTAGCCGTGTCAAAGTAAGCGCTCGCCTCCATGTCGAACAGTCGATTCGGTTGGTAATCAGGACTAGCCTGATTGAGTGTCAGGCATTGGGCTGGCTGCAGGGTCGTTTCAATCAGCGGGATCGGGTAAAAACTGCGGTTAGATTCACACTCGGTAATCTTGTTAACCCACAAGGCAGTACCGACCGAGTATTGGGCCGAACCGGCGATACCGAGGTTGATCCAGGCGAGTGAGGGCTGCTTCCGGTTGAGCGCTGCTATCCAGGCGGTCGCGGCAGCGCTGGCAGTCTTTCCTATACCGCTGATAACGCACAGCATCTGTTCTCCCTGGTACAGATCGAAAGCATGCTCGACTGGCGATTTTTTCAGCCGGTAGTAATCGATGACAGGCTTCGCCTCGCAGTGCATGGCTGCTACCCAGACTAGCACAGCGCGCGATCCCGCAGTTTATTGGTCCATTGTTGACTCGCTTCCAGTACAGGCTTGAATTCGGCAATGAGTTCGACGTTGTGGTGTTTCTCTGCCCCTTTTAACAGCAACTCAAGTTTGCTGATCAAAATGGTTAACGCTGCAAAATGGTAAGCTTCCCCCAGGTCTTGCTGCTGCAGCAATCGGTATATCGAACGGATACGAAATCGATCCATTCCCCAGTATTGACGTGATAGCTGGTCATCGTGGCCGCCGTACTTGGTGATGAGCGGACGGTCGATGTAGTACACCGGGTTCCGGTGGCAAATTCTTAGCCACAGGTCGTAATCCTCACAGGCGGGCAACGACTCATCGAACCCACCGACCGAATGCAAGAGTGAACGGTGCAATACCGTGGCCGATGGCGAGATCACACACAGGGGCAGGCAGCGTTCGAATATCCAGCCGCCGGATTTCAGGTGTTTTTTCATCGCGTTGACCCGGGCGCCGTTCCTGATCCAGATTTCATCGGAATGAAATAGCTGGTATTCGGGATGCCGACGATGGGCCAGGCGAATTTCAGATATTTTACTGGGGGACCAGGTATCGTCGGAGTCGAGAAATGCTATCCATTGATGAATGGCCCGGCTGATACCCGCGTTTCTCGCTGCACTGACGCCCCGGTTGGATTGGTATATCAGCCTGAGCCCCGGATAATTTTGCGAAATCCTGTCTGCGGTACCGTCGCTCGAACCATCGTCGATGACGATGATTTCATCAACCGGACTATCCTGGCTTAATATCGAATCGATCGCCCGGGTGAGTGTATGGAGCCGGTTGTAACTCGGAATGATAACCGATATCCGCATCGACTCAGTTTTTCTGAGGAATGATAGCGGGTCCAGGGAATTTGCTTATCGCCGCCCCATCGGAATCCAGAATTCGGTTTTTTCCGCTCCGATCGACTTCATCGATGCGGATGATCGAATGATGGGGAATATAGGTATGCTTGATATCGCCGAACTCATTCTTGAGCTTTTCTTCGGCTGGATCGATCAACAGTTTTGAATGCTCACCAAAAATAATTTGCCCCACCTCGATAAAACCGGCCATGTGTGACTGGCTGACTTCGTGGGCATAGAGTTCGTAAATTCGATTATTGTTATGAAACTGAATGCGAAATGTCGATTTCTTCTTATCCATAGGATGATCTACGCTTGCGGGATCAGATGATCCAGATCCCCGTCCATGTGCAATTCGGTTAACTCGGAGAATCCGCCGATTAATTCGTCATCGATCAATATCTGGGGTACCGTACGGGCGCCATTGGTTACCTCGCTAAATTCTTTGAGCAGCGCAGTGTCGGTGTCGATGCGCTTTTCGGTGTAATCAATGTTCCATTTGCCGAGGAGACTTTTCGTCTTATCGCAAATAGGGCAGGTGCCTGTACTGTATACGATTACTCTGGACATAGGTTAACCACCTGAAGGCTGGAGTACAATTCTACAACAAAGTATTCTCACTGATCCAGAAACCGAAGCTAATCCGTCAACAATTTATTGCAGGCTTTTGATTGCCAGTATCGCCTGGTTGCGTAAGGTTTTGAGTAATCCAAGCTGATTATCGGTGATGGAAATAGTGGCATCCTGGGCGCTTTCGATATAGATCATCGCTATGGGCGATTGCTTTATGATGACAGGAAAAATTGTAAAGCTTTTGGCCCCGATATTTTCGTGGTACCACTGGGGGGTTTTTTTCCTGATTTTCTCGTCCTGGGAATTTTCAATTTGTATATCGACATTGTTTTTAAATGAAGCATCGAATACACCCCCCCTCGTGGGTGAGCGGGATGGAAAAATTGGCTACGATCCTGTCGACTTCGTCACCATAACCAAATCGAGCGCGAATGCTATTCGCTTTTCCATCCTTGAGGCACAATACCACGCGTGATCCGGGCAACGCACGATAAATGATTTCCAGGATCATTTGCAAAATCTGGTTAAGGGAATATTCGCCTGTCAGGGTATTGGTAATATCCTGAATCCCGTCGGTGAGCGCCTTATCGGTGGTTTTTATTTGTTCTTCGAGATTTTCATGCAGAATTTTCGCACTCTCGGATAAACCGATTTCAGCGGCGTCGGGCTGATCCTTCGCTGCGGTTCCGTCGTTTTCGGCCTTAGACGAAACCTGTTGAAAATAGCGGCTTTTCCCGAGGTCGAATTGAATCAGTTTGGAGAACTGGATCAGTTCCCCATGACCCGATTCTATCAGGGATGAAACTTTTTTTTCGTCGATATCGAGTAGGCTCGAAAACTGGCTGGTTAACTGCTGTATCGCTTCTGGCTGCCGATCGGGGGGTAAAGACATACATGCGCCGAGCGCATTGCAAAAATGCGATACGAGCCGTAAGTTATTCGCGTCGCTATGCGCAGCGGGCAGGTCATCAAAATCGACGGGCGCCATGCTGTCTACGATTGAATCAGGAAAACCCCACTCCCTGGCTACCGAGATTCCCAGTCGATGATAACTGGTGCCCAGCACCTGGGATACGGCATTTGCTTCAGTCATATCTTCCTGCGCGATTAATTTATCGATAGCGCGGCTTTCTTCGTGCAGGTAAAAACGTACCAGCATCTTCCCTAACTGTTGTAGCAAGGCGCACAGGAAGGCTTCCTCATAATTGCTCTTGCCCAGCGAAATCATTAATTTATTCGCCAATAGCGCACTAAACAATGACTGCACCGCATCTTCCTGTAGTTGATGCGACTGTAGCTTGTTTTGCATATGGTCAAACAACATCAGAGAGGCCGCGATACTACGAACCGGATTGATGCTCAACATGACCACCGCGCGCGATATCGTACTAATTTTCCCACCACCCCGATTGTAGTGTGCAGAATTGACCATGCGCAGCACTTTATTGGTCAGCGAATAGTCTTTGAGGATGGCGTTGGAAACGAAAGCGAGGCTTTCGGTTTCACTCGTCGATGCCTGGTTCAGGATGTTGATCGTTTGGGAAAATGCTGGGAAATCCTTTTTGTGGCGCATGCGCCGCAGCAGGAAATTTGCCGTCGAATCGCCACTGTCAATATTCTTTGCTTCCTCATCGAAGGAGAGATAATCGTTAAATGCCTTTAGCATGGCTCCGGCATCCGTATAGCGACGTTGGGGATCTTTTTCCAGCGACTTCAAAATTAACGCGTCTAGTCGCTCGTCGACTGCCTGGTTCATATTCGAAGGTGCTGCAATGTTTGAATTCGAAATGGCATTCAGGATCTGGAAGACATCGGCACCCTCGAAAGCCATTTTTCCAGTCAGCATTTCGTAAAAAACCAGGCCGAGCGAAAACACGTCTGAAGTCGTATTATGCTGGTGTGTTTCGATGTATTCCGGCGCCATGTATTGCGGGGTGCCGTACAAGGCCGATTCGTCGGTACGGCTCGCATCGGCGAGTTGCGCGAGTCCAAAATCGGCTACCTTCGCCTGCCCATCACTATTGAGCAGAATATTGGCTGGTTTTATATCGCAGTGAATAATGTTTTGTTCGTGGGCGGCCGCCACACCGCTGAGTACATCGCGCATGATTCGGATGGCCTGGCCCAAATCTAATGGGCCTTTGAGTTTGCGTCGAAGCGATTGACCCTGAATATATTCCAGTACCAAAAACGGGTTGAAATTCGAAATCCCGAGGTCGTAAATGGTGACTATATTAACGTGTTGAAGACGACTGACTGTGCGGGCTTCGGGGCAAAGTTTTCAGAATTTATTTTTTGCGCGGATTAGGGTCGTGTTCCCACCGGCGCTGTCCACTTCGGTATACTATCGAAAAATTTCGACTCCATTCAGAGGACAGGCCTTAATAGTCTCCTTAACGGTTTGAATGGCTTCCTTGCGCGGATATTGTTTTCGCCAGGCAATTGCTACCGTTCTCTCTGGGGACGGCGGCTTGAACGGTTTAATTCGGATCAGCCCTTCGATTTGCGAACCACTCAAGATACTGGTGCGGGGTAATACGGTAATGCCGGTACCTGCCGCGACCATGTGACGGATGGTTTCCAGCGAACCGCCTTCAAGGGTTCGGGTTAATTCACTATTGCCCGACATACAATTAGGGCAGGCCGCGATGACCTGGTCTCTGAAACAGTGACCCGCCCCCAACAACATTAAATCCTGCGATGCGAGGTCTTCGGGCGGAATAGTGTCCCGATCCCGCCACTCGTGATCCTTTGGCAATGCAACAATGAAAGGCTCCTCGTACAGTGGCGCCGTCTCAATGCCCGGTTCTTCGAACGGGTAGGAAATTATTATCGCATCGAGGGCGCCCTGTTTGAGCGATTGTGACAGATTGGCAGTGAAATTCTCTTCGATGATAAGTCTCAGTTCGGGTGCTTTTTGGGTGAGCCCTGGTATCAGGTCGGGCAGCAGGTAGGGTCCGACGGTATAGATAACGCCGAGCTTGAACTGACCTGAAAGTGGGTCTTTACCCTGTTGCGCGATCTCGCCCAGTTGCCGTGCCTCCTGGAGTACGATGTAAGCCTGGTCGATAATTTGCTGACCTATTTCGGTAATTCGAATTTCGTTTTTGGAACTGCGCTCGAATAAACGCACGTCGAGTTCTTCCTCGAGTTTTTTGATCGCGATACTGAGCGTGGGCTGACTTACGAAACAAGCCTGCGCCGCTTTACCAAAATGGTTTTTCTGCGATACGGCAACAATATAGCGTAATTCGGTCAGGGTCATAGAGGGAGGATTCGAATCATTAAATGAATCGTGTCGATTCTGCACAATATAACAACTATTTCAATTGAAAACTGCGTTATAATGATTTAAAACTATGAACTAGCCGTGGAGACCAGCGTTGAAATCGATATTAAGAAAACTATTCGAGCCTAATTCTGTCCAGTCGGTGCCGTTCGATCGGGAGCATGCGTTGCGCCTGTCTACCGCTACGCTATTGATTGAAGTATGCCGTGCCGATTTCCAGGAACAGGAATCCGAACTCGACCATATGCGTCTGTTGCTGACCCAGCAATTTGCCCTGAGTGAAGCCGAACTCGGCGAATTAATGCAACAGGCACGAACAAGGGCGGACGACCTGGTGTCGTTACAGCATGTGACGCGCCTGTTGAACGAGCAGTTTGACGAGCCGATGAAAATACGCGTAATAGAAATGATGTGGCAGGTAGTTTACGCCGACGGCGTTAAGGATCACTACGAAGAACACTTAATACGCCAGGTCGCCGAGCTACTGTATGTGCCGCACGAAGCGTTTATCCGCGCCAGGCACAGGGCCGAGGAGATGATCCCCTAGAGGCTCCCTAAGGGGCCTCTGATCAATTCATGAATCAACATTTGTTCGTTAAAACAGGCCAACCCTTCGTTGCCAACCTTGCCAATAGATTGACTAAGGCTGGCCCCATGAGCGAAGCGATTGCTTTGGGTCTTACCTGCGATTGGCGCCTCGATTTGACCTGTTTTAACTTCACATCTGAATGACTCAGAATTAATCAGAGGCTCCCTAGGTATACGATGGGGGGAATGATCAGTAATTTACCCACCATGATTATTAGAGCAGCAAAAATCGGTGACAGATCCAGTCCGCCCATAGGGGGGATCAATTTTCGTACTGGCCGCAGCACCGGTGCTGCCAGTGTATTGACCAGGCCCACCACCGGGTTGTAATGGCCGGGGCTGATCCAGCTCAGTATCACCTGTATGATAATCGCGATCAAAAATACGCTGAGTGTCAGCGATACCAGGTCGGCTATAGAATAAATAAAAAGGCCAACATAACTCGCGCTGCCGATAAGGGCGATTGTGCTGCCAATTGGCACCGCCTGAATATCGAGCAGTCTCAGCACGATGAACTTTATATATATCAGGCCGAGGCATAGCACGATAGACGCGGTGTCCTGGCCCGATATGCTGGGGGTAAAGCGCCGCAGTACCTTGAGCGGCGCTGAAGTCACCCTGACGATAAACTGTGAGACTGGATTGTAAAAATCGGCTTTTAAAACCTGTAGCAGGAATCTGAGCAATACCAGCAGGATATACAGGTCAACCAGGGTATTGATGATTAGCGTTAGCGGGGATACCAGATAGTTTGAACCCATATCAGACTCTTCTCTATTTAAGATTGCTTGCCAAATTGCCGGGCTAGCCCCACCGAGCGATCGTACGCAGCCCGGGTGGCCTTTTCGACCAGCGAAGCGAGATCGTTTTGCTGGAACGACTGTATGGCCTGTTCGGTCGTGCCCCGTTTCGAAGTCACCTGCGCGCGAAGCTCGACCACGTCTCTATTTTGTGCCATCGAAGCAGCGCCCAAAGCAGTTTGCTGCGCCAGTAGCCTGGCGGCTTCTTCTTCCAGGCCGAGTTTTTTGCCCGCTTCCTGCAGTAGCTCGATAAAATAAAAAAAGTACGCCGGGCCGCTGCCGGAAATCGCGGTCACTGCGTCGAGCTCGGTCTCCTGCTTCACCCAGACAGTAATGCCAACCGCAGACAGGATGGCCTGCGCCAGTTGTTTTTGTGCGCTGTCAACCAGCGAATTCGCGTACATGCCGGTGGCGCCAAGTTGTATTAAAGCTGGGGTGTTGGGCATGCAACGGACCACTGCCCGTCCGCCCCCCAGCCACCGATTGATTTCCTGCTCGCGAATTCCAGCTGCAATGCTGATGTAAAGGCAGTCGTGGGCGCCATTGGCATCAGCCAGTTGTTCGCATACTGACTGCATGACCTGCGGTTTAACCGCGAGGATTACGACCTTCGCGTCGCGAATTGCCGCCCGGCTGTCGGTCGAGGTCGAAATACCAAAATCTGCCGCGAGCTTTTCGAGTTTTTGCGTTTCGATATCGCTGACGGTTATACACGATGCGTCGTAGTCGTTGGCTACGAGGCCCCCAATCAGGCTGGTAGCCATATTGCCACCGCCGATAAAGCACACAGTTTCCTGGTTCAAAGTCGTTCCCCGAATATTGCTGTCCCTATTCTAACCAGAGTTGAACCTTCTGCAATCGCAGCTTCAATATCGTGGCTCATTCCCATCGAAAGAGTATCGCAGTCGAGGCCGCCCTGATTCAGTCGGTGCAGTTCCTGTCGCAGCCTGGCAAAAGGTTCTCGTTGGGATTTGATGTCTTCGTGTGGCGCCGGAATCGCCATTAGACCTCGCAGCCGGATCCCAGGTAATTCGCTGAGGTTTTCAGCAAGCGAAGCAACCTGTTCCAGCGCTACGCCCGATTTAGTCGCTTCGAAATCCACGTTGACCTGGATGCAAATATTGATTGGGGGCTGTGTGGCAGGGCGCTGGTCGCTTAATCGCTGCGCAATTTTAAACCGGTCGATGCAGTGCACCCAGTCAAAGTATTGAGCAATGACCCTGGTCTTGTTCGACTGGATCGCACCGATGAAATGCCAGTCGATGTCCAGATCCGAAAGATCCTGTATTTTCTGTATCGCTTCCTGTAAATAGTTTTCGCCAAAATCCCGCTGACCTGCGTCGTAGGCGGCGCGAACATCCTGCGAGGTTTTTTTCTTGCTCACGGCCAGTAAGGAAATGTCTTTTGCGTTACGCCGATAGCGATTGGCTGCCTGTTCTATTCGATCGTGTAGCGCGAAGAGATTTTTTTCGATGTTCTGCATAGGTTTTGCTATAGTCAAGCTATAGTATTATTAATTAACGGCCGATATCGGGTCGTCGATTTTTATCGCGGTTGCGCAGCATGCAGTTCGATTATATGTCGTTTAATGAGCGAAAGTGATATTTAAAAAATCCAGCAGTTATCGCCAGAGCAGCAGACGATAACCAATTAGTATTTATCAAACACAGGATAATTCATGGATATAGCCCAACTATTAGCCTTCGGTGTTAAGCAAGGCGCTTCAGATTTACATCTCTCGGCGGGCCTGCCGCCAATGATTCGTGTCGACGGCGATATTCGTAGAATCAATGTGCCCGAAATGGATCACAAGCAGGTTCACGATATGATTTATGACATCATGAGTGACAAGCAACGAAAGGATTACGAAGAGTATCTGGAAACCGACTTTTCGTTCGAGATACCAGGGCTCGCCCGGTTTCGCGTTAACGCGTTCAATCACAATCGTGGCGCCGGTGGTGTATTTCGAACCATTCCATCGAAAATCCTGAGTCTGGAGGATTTGAACGCACCCAAAATATTCAAGCAAATATCCGAGTATCCGCGTGGTATCGTGCTCGTCACCGGGCCGACAGGGTCGGGTAAATCGACTACCCTGGCAGCGATGGTCGATTATAAGAATGACGGTGAATACGGGCATATACTCACGGTAGAGGATCCGATCGAATTCGTGCATGAAAGCAAAAAATGTCTGGTGAATCAACGCGAAGTGCATCGCGACACCCTCGGCTTTAACGAAGCCCTGCGATCGGCATTACGCGAAGACCCGGACACGATACTGGTAGGCGAGATGCGCGACCTGGAAACCATTCGTCTGGCCTTATCCGCTGCCGAAACCGGCCACCTGGTATTCGGTACCCTGCATACCAGCTCCGCAGCAAAGACCATCGACCGTATTGTCGATGTATTTCCGGCAGCCGAGAAATCCATGGTCAGGTCGATGTTATCGGAATCCTTAAAGGCGGTTATTGCACAAACCCTGATGAAGAAAATAGGCGGGGGGCGGGTAGCCGCGCATGAAATCATGATTGGCACGCCGGCGATTCGCAACCTGATACGCGAGGACAAGGTAGCGCAAATGTATTCGGCTATACAGACGGGCCAGAATGTCGGCATGCAAACGCTGGATCAAAATTTGAAAACTTTGCTCGCGCAGGGAGTGGTGTCCAAAGATGAGGCGCTGCGAAAGGCTGCAAACCCAGAGGCGTTGTAGCAACGCCGGAATTGATACCGAGGACAGATTATGGATCGTAGCAAGGCGATAAATTTCATGCATGACTTATTGCGCATGATGGTGAGCAAGGACGGTTCGGACCTGTTTATTACCTCGGGCTCTCCGCCAGCGATGAAAATCGACGGCAGGGTCGCGACTGTTTCGAAACAGAACCTTTCTCCCAGCCACACGCAAATGCTCACGCGTTCGATTATGAACGATAAACAGGTCTCGGAGTTTGAAGAATCGCAGGAATGTAATTTTTCCATCGCGTTACCGGGTGTTGCCAGGTTTCGTGTAAATGCTTTTGTGCAACGCGGCAGTACCGGTATGGTGCTGCGTATCATTAATTCCGAAATTCCGAGCTTTGCAGAGCTGAACCTGCCCGACATTTTGCAGGATATTGCGATGACCAAGCGCGGGCTGGTGATTTTTGTCGGTGGTACCGGCTCGGGTAAATCGACCTCCCTCGCTTCGATGGTCGATTATCGTAACCAGCATAGCCATGGCCATATCATCACGATCGAGGACCCGGTCGAATTCGTACACGATCACGGCAATTGCCTGGTGACCCAACGTGAAGTGGGTGTGGATACCGAGAGCTACGGAATCGCTTTGAAAAATACCCTGCGCCAGGCGCCAGATGTAATACTGATTGGTGAGATTCGCGACCGCGAGACCATGGAGCACGCGATCGCATTTGCCGAGACTGGGCACCTGTGTTTGTCGACGCTGCACGCCAATAGCACCAACCAGGCGCTGGATCGGATTATTAACTTTTTCCCGGATGAACGACGATCGCAACTGTTGATGGATTTGTCCCTGAACCTGAAGGGGCTGGTATCGCAGCGGCTGATACCCAGAATTGACGGCGTCGGGCGCATCCCGGCGATTGAAGTGATGCTTAATACGCCGTTGATGGCCGATATGATATTCAAGGGTGAAGTACACGAAATGAAGGAATTGATTGCCAAATCTAACGAGGCTGGCATGCAGACCTTCGACCAGGCTTTGTTCGACCTCTATGAATCACGTAAAATTACTTTCGAAGATGCGCTTCGCAATGCTGATTCGGTGAACGATATCCGCCTGCGTATCAAGCTCGAAAGTGACACCGCGCGCAAAACCGGCATGGTAGATGATCACCGAGACTTTGAACTGGAAGAATCCGACGATAGTGAAAGCGGTGGATTGGTATGAGTAGAGAGCCCACCACCAAATTGTTGGAACCCTACCTGAAAATCATGGCCGATAAACAGGCTTCGGACCTGTTTTTCGTCACCGGTGCTGCGGTGAATATGAAATTGCAGGGTAGAACGAGTCCAATCGCGAAAAACACCTTCCAGACCGGCCAGGTACAAAAGCTCGCATACAGCCTGCTGGATGACGAGCAGGTGCGGGACTTCGAAATCAACCGCGAATTGAACCTGGGATTTACGCTCGACGGGGTAGGTCGATTTCGTGTCAATATCTTCATCCAGCGTTCTGAAGTATCGATGGTAATCCGCTACATCAAATGGGACATTCCGACGATAGAAGAGCTTGGTTTGCCTGAGGTGCTGAAGGAAGTCGTGATGAATCATAACGGGCTGGTGCTGGTCGTCGGCTCTACGGGTTCTGGCAAGTCGACTACCCTGGCCGCGATGATCGATCATCGCAATAAAAATGAGGGCGGGCACATTTTGACCATCGAGGATCCGATTGAATTCGTATTCCGTCATAAAAAATCGGTCGTTTCGCAACGCGAAGTCGGTATCGATACGCTCAGCTACGAAAACGCGCTACGAGAAGCACTACGCGAAGCCCCGGAAGTGATCATGATTGGTGAGGCTCGTGATACCGAAACCATGAAGGCGGCGATTAATTTTGCCGATACTGGCCATCTGTGCCTGACCACCTTGCACGCGGTCAATTCCAACCAGGCCATGGACCGCATGATGAATATGTTTTCGACCGATATGCGTAACCAGCTTTTGATGGACCTGTCATTAAACCTTCGAGCAGTTATATCGCAACGTCTGGTCCCCGGTATGAAAGGGGAGCTCGCCTGTGCGGTCGAAGTAATGATGAATTCACCCTATATTTCGGAATTATTACGAGACGGTAACTTTAACGAAATCAAGGACATAATGGAAAAAGGCGACACCACCGGCATGCAGACATTCGATCAGTCGCTGTACGATTTGTACAAATCAGACAGAATTACGATCAAAAATGCGCTTGCCTATGCCGATTCCAGCACTAATCTGGAATGGAAGATTAATTTTGGTGGTGAACAGAGAAAACAGGATACCCGGCACCAGCTGAACAAGCAGGGTAAGCTGGAAGAATTGACCCTGCCGTCGGAAGAAGTTTAGCATACAGGCCGAGTCCATTCGGTCTAATGACCCGATTTAACTTTTGACTGGTCGAATGAATTCGACCCTACGGAAATGACTCCCTCAATCAGGGAGTGAGCCGGAGCTGTAAACAATTTGCCCTGCGACGATGGTGCTCACCACGCGACCGTTAAAATCCCAGCCTTCGAATGCGGTATTCTTACCCTCGGAAACGAATTCGCTGGCCTTACATATCCAATGTACAGCGGGGTCGACGATAGTAATATCG
>JBGMRM010000004.1:0-3378 GCA_048061415.1 Gammaproteobacteria bacterium
TATTGAGGTTGCCCGCGATACCACGCTCGTAGTCACCGTTGACATAGACTTCTTCCATGTCGTTCAATCCCTGGTACAAGCGATCCCGTAACATACGGATCCGGTCAATTTCGTTTATCATTTCTTCTTGCGCGATTCGAAACGCTTCGCCCATGCCCACGATCTGATGCGTTGCCAGCGTGCCCGACCTGAGGCCGCGTTCGTGGCCTCCACCGTGCATTTGCGCCTCGAGTCGAACGCGCGGTTTACGTCGAACGTAAAGCGCCCCGATTCCTTTCGGCCCATAAATTTTATGTGCCGAAAATGACATCAGGTCGACCTTTAAAGAGGCCAGGTCAATATCGACCTTGCCGGCGGACTGCGCCGCATCTACATGAAAAATAATCTTGTTTTCGCGCGCAAATTCACCGATCGCAGCGATATCCTGGATAACCCCGATTTCGTTATTGACGTGCATCACCGAAATCAAAATGGTATCGCTGGTGGTAGCAGCCCTGAGCTTATCCAGATCGATTAACCCGTTGTCTTCAGGATCGAGGTAAGTGATTTCAAAACCCTCGCGTTCAAGCTGACGGCAGGTATCGAGCACCGCCTTGTGTTCGGTTTTGATCGTAATAATGTGCTTGCCTTTTTTACGGTAGAAATGGGCCGCGCCCTTGATAGCCAGATTATCCGACTCGGTAGCGCCACTGGTCCAGACAATTTCACGAGGATCGGCGTTGACCAGACTGGCCACCTGCTGTCTTGCTTCGTCTACTGCCTTCTCTGCTTTCCAGCCGAATTCGTGGCTGCGCGAAGCAGGGTTGCCAAACTCGCCATCGAGGGTGAGATACTGAGCCATTTTATCGGCGACACGCCTGTCCATTGGCGTAGTAGCGCTGTAGTCGAGATAAATAGGCAATTTCACATCAGTCACATCATTCTCCTGTCAGGCCACCGCATTCGAACGATTCAAAAATCGTCCATACTGGGTATCCTGTTTCTTGACCAGTTCACTAATTTCGGGCCGATTGACGTATTGGGCGAGTTTTATTCCACTTAAAAATTTGTACAACTTGCACGACAGGTCGAACCATAGTTGATGAGTCAGGCATTTTTCGCCATTCGAGCAGTTACCCTTGCCGCCACACTTGGTCATATCAAGCCTTTCGTCGACAGACTGTATGATATCGGCGACCGAAATCTGATCAGCCGACTTCGCGAGTCTATACCCGCCGCCCGGCCCTCTCACACCCTCGACCAGACCCTCCTTTCTGAGTTTTGAAAATAGTTGCTCGAGGTACGACAGGGAAATACCCTGGCATTGAGATATTTCGGCAAGTGTGACTGGACCCAGTTTCTCGTGTAGTGCAATATCCATCATTGCAGTCACTGCATAACGACCTTTTGTAGACAATCGCATCGGAAAACCTGTAATTCCTGACTGATTTAGTCAGGAATTTAATCCAAGTGCCGGAGAAGGTCAAGATGTATTTATAGCTAAGCAGCTAGTAGTTAGTATAAATATATTTTAATCAATGAGTTAAGAAATATACTTAAAGTAAAATAGCTAATATTTTAAATGCTTCATCGGATGAAAGAAATGACCCTGGTGCACACAGAAACCAAGCCATTTGAACAGAAATCGATTCATAGACCATTTGTGCTGCAATGAGTAATCATTGAACACCCATCCACGCTTGCGCTTGTGAAATTGCTGAACCTCAACCACGCGGGCATCGTGATATACCTTGAGGTGTAAATCGGGTTCGAAAGCGTAATCGCCCGGTTTTCCGAAACGGTAGGTCATACTCAGCATCGTAGTATATTTGCAGCGTTCTCGAACACTGAGATATAAATCCATGTGACCTGCAACCGATGAAATCATCTGGTCGGCTACGCTCAGGTCAGGCGCAATTTTCCGCAGACGTAAATAATTTTGCTCGTAGAGATCCATCAGACCTGAAAAGCTGCACGCACCGATCGAGTGGCCTGATTCGACTGTATCGATGTCAAGCAGCATATTGATCCCTGCTCATTTTGAGAATCTGATGCCTGAAGTTCAAATATTCGATCGTCGACTCGAAACTGTCGCCGATTAACAGGAAATTTCTGGATACACCTCGGTCGCACAGCCGCAGGATCACAAACCAACGATTGAGATAGAGCCTGTACCCGTTAAACCGCTCGTGGCAGTCCGCTTGTTGAATTTCTATCTCACCACGCTCAGGGTAAAGCGTTAAGGCGGTTGGAGCCTTTAAATTTGCAGTTTGCCAGCTTAAGTAGTCCGATAACATCAGTAGCATCGTCAACAGCGCGAGTGGTGCTGCCATCCAGATTTCGTCGACAAATACCAGTATCGTGAAGATTACCAGCAGATATAGCGACAGGTTGAAAGCTTTCAGCAACCGGGAATATTTGATTTGATACTGCTGCATCCGAATGAACCGGGTTTAATTAAGCGAGGCCCGACTGCCCATTTTTCGTATAGTTTGGGCGAGACTTTCGACCTGGTTGCTTGCGCCGGCCCGGCGCCCCAGTAATAGTGAATAAAGGTCAGGGTCGGGCAGTGCCAGCAAGTCGCGAAAGCTCTGTTTCTCCCTCTCACTAGCCTGCGGGTATCGAGTTTCCAGGTAGCGGGTCATGACGATGTCGAGTTCCTTCATACCTCTTCGGCACAACCAGCGCAACCGGGAGTCCTCTCCCATCACATTTTCCTCTGCACCAGCAATTTTTTGGTCTCGGCGATCGCCTTCGCGGGATTCAATCCCTTCGGGCATACCTTGGCGCAATTCATAATGGCATGGCAGCGGTAAAGCTTGAAGGGGTCTTCCAGGTCATCGAGCCGCTCACCGGCTGCCTCGTCACGGCTATCGACGATCCAGCGATAAGCGTTTAGCAGCGCGGCAGGCCCCAGGTAACGATCACTATTCCACCAGTAACTCGGGCAGGCGGTCGAACAGCAGGCGCACAGGATACATTCGTACAGGCCATCGAGTTTTTCTCGATCTTCCTTCGATTGTAAACGTTCGCGATCAGGCGGGGTTGCCGAATCTGTTTTCATCCAGGGTTCGATCGATGCGTACTGTGCGTAAAAGTTGGTCAGGTCCGATACCAGATCTTTTACCACCGGCTGGTGTGGCAGCGGATATACTTTGATATCCCCTTTAATATCCGCGATTGACCTGGTGCATGCCAGGGTGTTTTCTCCATCGATATTCATCGAACAGGAACCACAGATTCCCTCGCGGCAGGAACGCCGAATCGACAGGGTCGAGTCGATTTGATCCTTGATTTTTAATAAACCGTCCAGCACCATCGGGCCGCAGCTATCCAAATCGACTTCGTAGGTGTCGGTACGGGGATTTTCCCCAGTGGCGGGATCGTAACGGTAAACAA
>JBGMRM010000004.1:3478-16539 GCA_048061415.1 Gammaproteobacteria bacterium
TCGTAGGTGTCGGTACGGGGATTTTCCCCAGTGGCGGGATCGTAACGGTAAACAACAAATTTTTTGATTTTACCAGCACCGTCAGCCGCCCTGAACACCTGGCCCTGCCCGACCACTGAATTGGCTGGTAGTGAAAATTCGGCCATCAAACCTTCCCCTGTATATAATCAAGAAATCGCTGCATGGTGCCTCAATACACGCGTATTTTGGGCGGAATGACTTCGCATTCGTCGCTCAGGGTATACATATGTACGGGTCGGTAATCGAAGCTCACCCTGCCCTGCTGATCTACCCAGGCGAGCGTATGTTTCATCCAGTTTTCATCGTCACGCTCAGTATAATCTTCGCGCGCGTGCCCGCCCCGGCTTTCCTGTCTGTTTAACGCGCCATGAATGATCGCCTGCGCCTGTAGCAGCAGGTTTTCAAGTTCCAGGGTTTCAACCAGGTCGGTATTCCACACCAGACCTCGATCTAAAATCCGGACATCGTTAAAGCTGTCGAATACCCGATCCATTTTTTCAACGCCTTGCTGCATCGAATCGCCGGTACGGAATACCGCAGCATGTTTTTGCATGGTTCGTTGCATTTCGTTACGTATCTTTGCAGTTGTCGTGCCCCCCGAAGCGTTACGCAACCGATCGAAGCGCTCAAGCATGGGTTCGATGCTTTCATCCGCTAGCCGCTTGTGCGACGTCCCCGGTTTAATCGTTTCGGCAGCCCGCAGTGCCGCCGCACGCCCAAACACAACGATATCGAGCAAGGAATTCGATCCGAGGCGATTGGCGCCATGCACCGACACACAGGCCGCTTCGCCGATTGCCATCAGGCCCTCAACAACTGCATCTGGATCACCATCTTTCATTGTCACCACTTCGCCGTGGTAGTTGGTCGGAATACCACCCATGTTGTAATGCACCGTGGGAAGCACCGGGATTGGTTCCCTGGTCACATCGACCCCGGAAAATATCTCGGCCGATTCTGCGATACCCGGCAAGCGTTCATCGATTACTTCGGACCCCAGGTGTTCGAGGTGTAAATGGATATGATCTTTTTCGGGGCCAAGACCCCTGCCCTCGTCTATTTCAACCGTCATCGCACGGCTCACCACATCCCGCGAGGCGAGATCTTTCGCATTGGGTGCATAGCGCTCCATGAAACGCTCACCTTCCGAATTGGTCAGATAACCCCCTTCTCCGCGCGCGCCCTCGGTAATCAGTACACCCGCGCCATAAATTCCCGTCGGGTGAAATTGCACAAACTCCATATCCTGCAGCGGCAGACCCGCCCGGATTACCATCGCATTACCGTCACCGGTGCAGGTATGGGCCGAGGTGGCCGAAAAGTAGGCGCGTCCGCATCCCCCGGTTGCCAGCACCACGGTATGGGCGCGGAAGCGATGCAGTTCGCCGGTCGCGAGGTCCCAGGCGACAACCCCCCGGCATTCACCTTCATCCATGATCAGGTCGATAGCGAAGTATTCGATAAAAAATTCCGCCCGGTGTTTCAGCGATTGCTGATAAAGCGTGTGCAATATTGCGTGGCCGGTACGGTCCGCCGCAGCACAGGTACGCTGCGCCGTACCTTCGCCAAAGTTGGTCGTCATACCTCCAAAAGGCCGTTGGTATATCTTACCTTCGGCGGTTCGGGAAAATGGCACACCATAGTGCTCCAGTTCGATTACCGCGGGTACCGCTTCGCGGCACATGTATTCGATCGCATCCTGGTCTCCAAGCCAGTCAGAACCCTTGACGGTATCGTACATGTGCCATTGCCAGGTGTCCGGGCCCATGTTGCCAAGCGAGGCGCTCATGCCGCCCTGTGCCGCGACCGTGTGACTACGGGTCGGGAAAACCTTGGTGATACAGGCAGTCGATAGACCAGCGGCTGCCATTCCCAGGGTAGCCCGCAGACCTGCGCCACCGGCGCCGACGATCACCACATCGTAGGCATGATCGATAATTTTATACTGCTGCGTCATCGATTAGGCTCCGAAAGAAATCTTTAATACCGCGACTACACCGATGATGGCGAATACCAAACACAGGAAATCAACCGCGATAATACTGGCTGTTCGCGTCGAATGGGAGGATACGTAGTCTTCGATGACTACCTGTAAACCGAGCTGGGCATGGTAAAAGGTGGATAAAATCAACAGGATTAGCCCAATCGCAACCGCGGGTTTTTGCACCCACGCTACCAGGGTTGCATGGTCTACCGGCATCGAAGCCAGGCTAAAACCAAACCAGAGTACGAGTGGGATCAAGATTAACGCGCTTAAGCGCTGGCGCCAGAAGTGGGTAGTTCCATCCCTGGCTGAACCCAGCCCTTTAACGCGCGACAGCGGTGTGCGTAAATTGTCCATGGTATTCACTCCAGGTAAATCGCAACCAGCCAGGTTGCGATAGTGAGCCCAATCGATACGACAATTGCCAACTTCGCAGTCCTGTCCACGGTCTCCAGTTCGAAACCCATGCCGATATCCCAGAATAGGTGACGAATACCGTTGCAAAAATGTAAATACAGCGAAAATGTCAGCCCGAGCAGGAATACCTGGCCATACCAACGGGCCAGGTGGGGATACAGTTGGCCATAAGCCTCAGCACCATAAGCCGTCAGCGCCAAAATCCATACCAGTAGCGCCGCGCCCAGCGCGAGGATAACCCCCGTCGCGCGATGCGTGATCGATAGTAAAGCCGTCAGCGGTAGTCGATAAATCTGTAAGTGAGGTGAGAGCGGAAGTTTAGTGGTCGGGTTCATCGAATTTCCTGCATTTGATTACTCGTCGACTATCGAATTCATAATTAGTGATCAGAAATCGATGCATCGGCCATTTTTCTCCCAGTCTCCATACCGGGTCGGCTCCTTACCCCGGGGCCCGCCGTATTCGTCTGGTTTTTCGGCAGGTTTACCCGCGCGGGGCTCAGGTTTTTTTAAAACGGCAGGCTGATCGGTTAAATCGGATTTATTCTTGTTAGTCATATGACTATTTTTGGGTCTCGCCCGTATGACTCATTAACCCGTAGATATTAACACATTAATTTTTCGCAATGGGAATATTGGGCGCTTTTCACCGCCGATCAACGAAGTTCCGGTATATGCGAGTTTTCAGTGGTGTGAGGGCATTTAAAATTGAGATTAACCCCCGGACTGATCAAAGATCCTTCAGCACTGTGCGGATCAATTGCCTGTAAGGCACATAGCCGGTTATCTTGGCGCCAGTCTCGGTAAACAGCGTTGGCGTTCCGGTCATTCCCAGACGATTGCCCATTTTGAAGCCCTCGTCGACGAAATTGGCGGCGGCGCAGTCGCCATCGGGTAAATCACCGACATCGGTCCCCTTGGCTATACTGATCGCCTTTGCCCTGTCTTCGGCACACCAGACTTGTTTCAGGGTTTGATATCCGGGTCCTCGACTGCCACCACGCGGATAGGGAAAGTAGCGAATAGTAATTCCTGCTGCCTGTAAAAATCCAATTTCCGCATGTAGTTTTTTGCAAAATGGGCAGGAAGTATCGGTAAAAACATATAGCACTGTTTTTTCGGTATCTTTTGCCGGAAATACCGCCAGCCTGGAAACCGGTACATCGCGTAATTCTTCACTCACCAGCGCGCGCCGGCTCAGTTCGGTCAAATTTCGGCCATTTTTCAAATCGACCATTTCACCAATAAACACATAATTTCCGTCTTCGGTTAAATACGCATATTTTTTGCCGAAGCGCGCCTCGTAGATCCCTTTAACCTCGGTCTCTTTAGGCTCGCTAATTCTATTGGTTCCGAGGCGCGATTTTAGTAATCGGGTGATATCAGGCTGACTGGAAGTCGTCGTCGACACCTTGAATCGATCGACCCAGGAGCGATATATCCGGTCTGGCCATTTAGACTGAAAATAAGCGATGATTGACTCCATATCAGCCTCATTCAACAGGGATCCAAATGGTGGCATGACACCGTCGTTCTGAATTCCTCCCTGCTTGATTGTTTTTTTCAACAGTTGGGGTGAGTGATGCCAGGTATGCCCACTGCCATCCAGCGGGGGTGGAGGGTAGTTTCCATCGTTATTCCTTTCTTTCCAGTTGGCGACCGATTCCGCACTACTTCCATGGCAAGCGGCACAGTTTTGCTGAAATAACAACTTGCCCTGCTTAAGCTGTTCGGCGCCAGGCAAGCGATCTTCTTCGGCTAAAAGCCCGTGGCTTAGCGCCATCAGGCTGCTTACAAGTAATAAAATTATTGTTTTTTTCATCAGATATACTCAGAATTAACCAGCATAATACACGCCCCGCGCCGGCAATCATTAGTCAACCTCAACCAGTTTAAGTTTCGCGCCGCCAGATTAATATCCTGTTATTCGCCGGCATAGCGATATCATCTACCAGTTGAAGTTCCGCCTGCTGTGCCAGCCTGTTTATCCATTCAAAGTGTTTAATACCGCTGGCAGAATCCCGCTTTTTTAACCAGGCGTCGAAATTTTCGTTGCTCGCCGAGGTATAGCTTCCATTATAGTTAAAGGGCCCGTAGATGATCAGGTTCCCGCCGGGTTTAAGGCACCCGGCACAGCCTGAGATGCACTGCTCGACCTGTGCCTCGTTCATGATGTGGAAGGTATTGGCGCTGAAAATCATATCGTATTTTTTCTGCGGCCAGTGCATACAAACGTCAAGCTCGAGTGGTCTGGCGAGATTGGACAATCCGGCTTCGTCGATCCAGGCGTTAATGCCAGGCAAGTTATCGGCCAGATCGGAGGATTGCCAGACTAACTGTGGGAATTTGGCGCCAAAATAAACCGCATGTTGCCCGGTGCCACTGCCCACTTCCAGCACTTCGATGTCTGGGCGCAGGTAGGAAGTAATGGTATTGCAGATGACTTCCCGGTTCTCTTCGCAGGACTGGGAAAAGGGTTTATTCATTCTGGTGCAGCCCTGTTTTTCGAGCGTAAATATTCGAGTTTTTCAGCAATTTTGATTTCGAGTCCACGATCGACCGGCTGGTAGTACTGCTTTGCATCAAACCCATCTGGAAAATAATTTTCGCCGGCGGCAAACGCACCCGCTTCATCGTGGGCATAGCGGTAACCCTCACCATAACCCTGCGATTTCATCAATGCCGTTGGGGCGTTGCGCAGATGTTTCGGCACTTCGAGGCTACCCGATTCCCGGGCATCCTGCATGGCCATTTGGTAAGCCCTGTAAAGCGCATTGCTCTTGGCCGCGCAGGCCAGATATACGATCCCCTGTGCGATCGCCAGCTCCCCTTCCGGGCTACCCAGCCGCTCATAGGTTTGCCAGGCGTTTAACGTGAGTTCGAGACCCCTGGGGTCGGCGATTCCAATGTCTTCGATCGCCATACGAACCACGCGCCGGGCAATGTATATCGGATCACAGCCCCCGTCGATCATGCGGCAAAACCAGTAGAGCGCGGCGTCCGGATCCGAGCCTCGGACCGACTTGTGCAAGGCTGAAATTTGCTCGTAAAACAGGTCAGCTTTCTTATCAAATCGACGCAACCCCTGGGCAACCACCTCTCTGACCATGTCGGTATCTATTTGCTTCGATTCGATCAGGTCACCGATAATTTCCAGAAAGGTCAAAACTCTTCTCGCATCGCCGTCGGCTGCCCTGACCAGCATTTGACAGGCTTCTTCGTCGATCCCGAGGCCCATGCGCCCGAGCCCGTTTTCTTCGTCTGATAAGGCCCGACGCAGGACCAGTTCGATATCGTCGGATGCTATCGGCTTGAGCACATAAGTCCGGGTTCTCGACAGCAGCGAATTGTTCAGTTCAAAAGAAGGATTCTCGGTAGTCGCGCCAACGAACACAATGGTGCCATCCTCTATGTAGGGCAAAAACGCATCCTGTTGCGATTTATTGAAACGGTGTACCTCGTCCACGAACAACACGGTTTTCCCCTGGTGCTGCCGGGCCTGTTCGATGGCTTCGCGAATGTCCTTCACCCCGGATAGAACCGCGGAAATGGGTAGAAACCTGGCATCGGAATAGCGTGCGATGAGCCGGGCAATCGTGGTTTTTCCAGTACCGGGCGGCCCCCAGAACAGCATAGAGTGCAGTTTATTGGATTCGATAGCCTGGCGTAGTGGTTTGTCTTTGCCTAACAAATGGGACTGGCCAAAAACCTGGTCGAAATTGACCGGCCGCATTCGATCGGCCAGTGGACGAAATTCGTTGTTAGTGGCAAACAGGTCACTCATGCAATATGGAAATTAACCACCGGCGCCAAAAACATCGACCCCCGCGGGTGGTGTAAATTTGAATATATCGGGATTGTGTACGACATTGAGCCTTAAATTTTCGAACACGATTTGCGTGCTTTGTCCGAAATTGTCGCGTAATTCCATCGCCTTCACGGCGCCATCCTGCAGACCTATATATACCTGCGCGTAATCCATATCTTTAGTCCTGGGTTCGAGACCGACCCAGTACAGAAATTTACGTTGGCCCACTTCGCTCACAATAAACTCCGAGCCGATATCCTCCTGTTTCATCAGTATCATAATCGGCGCTGCGGCGAGTCCAGACTCCATCGGCCTGACAGTCACCTGGTCCAGGTCTACGTCGTATACCCATAACTCCGACCCATCGGCGATGATTTGCTGCTCGTAGGGCGTGGTATAAATCCATGAGAATTTACCGGGTCGCTGAATTGCAAGCCTTCCACTGCTTTGCTGAATCACCTGCTTATCCCTGTCGAGCACGGTTTGTTTGAAATCGGCGGTCAAATTATCCAGGTTTTTAAGTGCGGCATTGAGGCGGCTTTCGGCGCTTTGGGCAAACGCTGTACCAGAGAAATATGCGAGCACCAGGAAAATGGTAACGAGGTTTTTCATGTTAGCTATTCGCTCAGGCCACGCCAGGTGGTGGCGGCGCCAGCACCTCTCGGCTACCGTTGGACTGAACCATGGAAACCACGCCGGCAGCTTCCATTTCTTCGATCATGCGCGCGGCCCGGTTGTAGCCAATTTTTAAACGCCGTTGCACGTACGAAATAGAAGCCTTGCGAGTCTCGGTTACGACTGCGACGGCTTCGTCATACAGTGGGTCGGCTTCTGCGCCGTTAGCGTCGGTTGCTACTTCGCCGGGTAATACCGGAAGCGACGATTCCTCCAGTACGCTAAAAATGTAATTCGGTTCGCCGTTTTTTTTGATCTCCGCGATCACCGCATGTACTTCATGGTCATCGACAAAAGCACCGTGAATTCGCTCGGGTACGCTGGTGCCCGGTGGCAGGTACAACATATCACCATGGCCCAGTAATGTTTCGGCTCCCATTTGGTCGAGGATGGTGCGCGAGTCTACCTTCGATGAAACCTGAAAAGCGATGCGCGTCGGGATATTGGACTTAATTAAACCGGTAATGACGTCAACCGAGGGCCTCTGGGTAGCCAGTAGCAGGTGCACGCCCGAAGCACGGGCTTTTTGCGCAAGGCGCGCGATGAGCTCTTCAACTTTCTTGCCAACCACCATGATCATATCGGCAAATTCGTCAACCACCACCACTATATAAGGTAATGTTCCGAGGAGTTCCGGCTCGGCATCCGGGTTTAATAATTGCAGGTTCCTGTCGAACAATGGATCCTTGATCGGTTTGCCCGCACTCTGGGCTTCCAGGATTTTTTTGTTATAACCCGATATATTGCGCACGCCCAGGGCAGCCATCAGCCGGTATCTACGTTCCATTTCGGCTACACACCAGCGCAATGCATTCGCTGCTTCCTTCATATCGGTGACCACGGGGGCAATCAAATGCGGTATTCCCTCGTAAATATTCAATTCCAGCATCTTTGGGTCGATCAGGATCAGGCGTACCTCTTCGGGTGTCGCCTTGTAGAGCAAACTTAATAACATCGCGTTGATCGCAACCGACTTTCCTGAACCGGTGGTGCCGGCCACCAGTAGATGCGGCATCCTGGCAAGATCGGCCACGACAGCCTTGCCACTGATGTCCTTACCCAAGGCCAGCGTCAATGGCGAGGGGGAACGGTCGAAATTGCGCGAGCGTATGATTTCACTCAAAGACACCAGTTCGCGGTGTTCGTTTGGAATCTCCAGCCCCATGACCGATTTACCGGGAATGATTTCTACCACGCGAACGCTAATGACCGACAGTGACCGCGCCAGGTCCTTCGCAAGATTGCTAATCTGGCTCACCTTCACACCCGGCGCCGGAAGGATTTCGAAACGGGTGATAACCGGGCCCGGATGTACCGACTCGACCTGAATTTCGATACCGAAGTCGAGCAACTTTAGTTCCAGTTGCTGCGACATAGCTTCGAGGGCTGATTTGCTATACCCGCTTTTAACCGGCCTCGGATCGTCCAGCAGGGCCATTGGTGGAATCCCGCCACCCTTCTTGTTTCCGGTATGGAACAGGGGGATCTGTTTTTCCTTTTCCACGCGTGCGCTCTGTTCGACGTGTTGCACTACGGGTTCAATTTTTAGCGGCTTGCGCTTTTCCTGTTTTTTCTGTTGTACCGTCAGAATCTGCTCTCGCTGGGTCCGGTTACGTTTCCCCTCGGCGCGGTCCCTGAAAAAATGATATCGATCGATAATTTTACTCATTAGCATCAATGTGTACCTGCCGGTATTATCGACCAGCGCCACCCACGAAATGCCGACGAACAAGGTTAAACCTGCCAGAAACAGGGCCAGGTGTAATACAGTCGCTCCCAGGAACCCCATGACCTGAGAAAAATAATTACCGGTGATCTGCCCGAATATGCCACCCGCATCGGCCGGCATCGTACCAGGCTCGACAGTGAAATGCAGGCTCGCCAGCGCACATCCCGATATCATGGTTAACACAAAACCACTCCAGCGAATCACCAGCATCTGGTAACGGTCTTCCTGACTCGAATCACGGGTCTTTACCAGAATCATACCGTTATAGAAAATCATCACTGGAATCAGAAAGGCCAGGAAGCCAAACAGGTACAGCAACAGATCGGCGATCCAGGCGCCGGCGACACCACCGTAATTTAAGATTTCACTGCTGGTACCGCTGTGCGACCACGAGGCATCCTGTGGATCATAACTGAGCAGTGCCACCAGCATATAAGCAGCCACCGCGAATGAAATCAGCATGCCCGCTTCTCGAAGCCGCTGGTGGACGTGTTGGGCAGATATCAGCTTTTGATCCTGAATATCAGCTCTGGGCTTTACTTTTGCCTGCGCCACTAGGTTTTAACATAATTTTGCATGGCGTCATTTTACATGATCTGACCATGAGTGAGCCATACCACATTTGGAAATGCTGAATTATTTACCTAAAGCCGCAATTACATCGGATAAATGTCGAAACACTTGAAAATAATTCCTGCGCATCCATTTCGGTATTGATAACCCATGCTCTTTTAATGGTTTACATCGAGCGATGAAGATTTAATATGTGCCCTCGTTTTTAAAGCGACACCAACCCGGAAGCACTATGTCTGACAAGAAACACAGTCGAGCGATTATCCTTGGCTCCGGCCCGGCGGGCTATGCCGCCGCCGTTTACGCCGCACGCGCCAATCTGAAACCGCTGTTGATCACCGGTCTCGAGGCGGGTGGTCAATTGATGACTACAATCGGCGTAGACAACTGGCCAGGCGGTATCAAGGGCTTAACCGGGCCAGACCTGATGCAGCAAATGCAACAACATGCCGAACGCTTCGACACCGAAATCGTGTTCGACCATATCCACACCGTGTTCCTGAACGAGTCTCCAAGACGCCTGGTCGGTGATAGCGGTGAATATACCTGCGATGCTTTGATCATCGCGACCGGCGCGAGTGCGATGTACCTGGGTGAACCTTCGGAAGAAAAATTTCATGGCAAAGGAATTTCAGCCTGCGCAACCTGCGACGGATTTTTCTTCAGGAATCAAAAAGTAGCGGTAATCGGCGGTGGTAACACGGCTGTCGAAGAGGCGCTTTACCTGTCGAATATTGCCAGCCATGTCACGCTGGTGCATCGCCGTGATGAGCTTCGCTCCGAAAAAATATTACAGGATCAATTATTCGAGAAGGCAGAAAATGGAAATATTACAATCGAATGGTTTAATGTGTTTGACGAAGCCCTGGGTGACGATTCCGGCGTCACGGGCTTACGTATTCGAAACCTAAAGGATGACAGCACCAGAGAACTGGATTTATCAGGAATATTTATCGCCATAGGCCACCGGCCCAACACCGATATTTTTGCCGGTCAACTGGATATGGTAAATGGGTATATCACGGTCACCGGAGGTGCGGATGGCAATGCGACCGCGACCAGCGTGGAAGGCGTGTTCGCAGCCGGCGATGTGATGGATCATGTGTACCGCCAGGCGATCACTTCGGCAGGCAGCGGTTGCATGGCTGCGCTCGATGCTGAAAAATACCTCGATGCCAGGGAAGCCTGAAAAACCACACTTGCAAGTCGAGCTATGCCACAGTTTAGCGGAAGTTAAAGAATCGGAATGGGATTCACTGGGTGACACTGACTACCCATTCACGCGCCACGCTTTCCTTTACGGCCTGGAAAAATTTGACTGTCTCGAACCTTTTGGCTGGCACCCGGTTTATTTTTTAATTCGTGAAAACCGGCAGTTACTGGCCGCTCTCCCCTGCTATATCAAAACCAACTCTTACGGCGAACTGGTATTCGACCATGCCTGGGTACAGGCTTACAATCGAAGCGGGCTCGAATACTATCCGAAGCTGGTCAGCGCTATACCTTATACGCCCGCGACCGGGCCACGCTTCCTGATCGATCTCTCGCTCGCACCGGACGCGGAATCTGCCGATCGTCTAAGGCAGCAATTATGCCGGGCCGCAATTGCGTTTTGTGAAAAACACGGCTTAAGCTCCTGGCATATCCTGTTTCCGGAGTCATCGATATTAAAGAGCCTCGAAAGCCACCACATTATGCCCCGTTGTGACATCCAGTATCACTGGGAAAACCACGGGTATGAAGACTTCGATGCGTTCCTGGCCACATTAAGATCGCGCAAACGTAAAAACATCCGCAAGGAACGCGATACGGCGCAACGGCAGGGTTTCGATATCCGCATGCACGCAGGTGGCGAGCTCAACGAAGCCGACTGGCACAACGTTCACCGATTATATGCCAGCATTTACGACCGGAAATATGGAACGGCTACCCTCAGCCGCGAGTTTTTCCAGCATCTCGGCAAGGCGCTTAAAAACCAGGTGCTGGTGGTGCTGGTTCGAGACCAGGGCCGAATTATCGCGACTTCGTTGTTTTTTCGCAGTAAAAGCCACCTGTACGGCAGGGTCTGGGGCAGCGAGGGCTATACGCACCATCTGCACTTCGAATGCTGCTACTACCAGGGAATCGACTACTGCATCGAAAACCAGCTCGCCTGGTTCGACCCGGGCGCCCAGGGCGAACACAAAATAAGCCGGGGATTTTTACCGACCAGAACCTGGTCTGGCCACTGGATTGCGCAACCCCAATTTCGAGAAGCGATTGCCAGCTTTTTGCAACAGGAACGGCGACACATTGAGCTTTACCAGACACAGTTAATGGAACATTCGCCGTATCGAGGGCGCTAGACGATGATTCCCTGGCTCGACCCCGCCAAAGCGCCTTATTTTCCCGATACTCGTGAAGCACTGGACGAGCCTCGCGGTTTGCTGGCCGCTGGCGGAAAACTCAGCGTCGACTGGCTACTGGTAGCTTATCGTCAGGGTATATTTCCCTGGTTCAGTCAAAATGAGCCGATTCTATGGTGGTCTCCGGCGCCCCGGGTTGTCCTGCTACCTGAAAATTTCCATCAAAGCAAAAGCCTGGTCAAACTATCACGGCAAAACCGTTATCGTTTGACGCACAATCAGGATTTTAAAGCCGTCATCGATCAATGCGCTGCTCCGAGAGCCAGTCAGGCGGATACCTGGATAGTAGATGAAATGATCGATGCCTATGTCGCGATGCACCAGACTGGATTTGCCCACTCATGGGAATGCTGGAATCACGATGAAGAACTCGTTGGCGGCCTATACGGTGTTTCACTCGGCAGGGTATTTTTTGGCGAATCGATGTTCAGTCATGCAGACAACGCCTCCAAGCTTTGCTTAAAGTCTTTGGTAGACTCCGGCAACTATGGGCTGATCGACTGCCAGTTGGCAACCGAGCATTTGAAATCGCTGGGCGCAACAGAAGTCGACCGTGACGAGTTCGAATCGTTATTGAATCGATTGACCTAAATTCCAGGGACAATACTAAACTGGTAAACTGGGGTCAGATCACAATACTTGCTAATATACTACATCACGTAGTAAATACTGGCTGGCTCTTCGATACATGGTCGCCCCGGTTTACCTGGCCGAGTTTGGCGCTTGAGCATCTGTTCAATCTTATCTTTAAAATCATCTTTGCCAAGCACCAGCTCCTGACTTAAGGCATCGCGTACCGCATGCACCTGAGTATCATCCAGATGATGTCGAAATAACTCTCGATAAGCCCGCCTTTGGTCCGACTCTGTAATTCCAAGCAATTGGTAAACAGGATGATCTTTAATGACATTATCGTATTTGCCCTGAGCATTTCTCATATAACTCGACCAACGATAATCGCCAGGACTATCAACCATACCCGCTCGCACCGGATTCATTTCGATATAACGCATGCAGGTGAGTAAATAGACTTCACTATCTACCAAACTTGCTTTATACCGCCCTTCCCACAAGGTACCGCTACGACGGTAAGTATGATTGATATAACGAACATACTTTCGGCCAAGGTCCTGCATCAAGTGGGTAATACCGTAGGCCTGGCCAGGTGTTGCCAGTAGATGAACGTGATTGGTCATTAACACGTAGGCATGTATCGCCACCTGATTCTTGAATGCCGCATGATGTAAATCATCCAGGTAGCGTTTATAATCGTCTACTGCGTAAAAACAGGGTTCTCGATTGTTTCCCCGCTGTACAACATGCTGAGGAACGCCCGGTAAGTTAAAGCGGGGCTTTCGTGCCATACGCCACCTCCTTGTGGTTTCGATTAAAGACTAAATAATAACAACTAGACCTATATTAGCAAGTATTGTGATCTGACCCCGGTTTG
>JBGMRM010000004.1:16639-17947 GCA_048061415.1 Gammaproteobacteria bacterium
TAAATAATAACAACTAGACCTATATTAGCAAGTATTGTGATCTGACCCCGGTTTGGGTTTGCAACCGTGATAGCGCCGCTTCCACCGCGTTTCCAAATTCAGAAGGACGCACGATTATTCCGACTCCGGCTTCGCGTAATATTTCAACCTTTTCCTCGGCCGACTCGCCGACGCTGGTCACGATGGCGCCGGCGTGCCCCATGGTGCGGCCCTTCGGTGCGGTCAACCCGGCTATATAGGCTAGCACTGGCTTTTTCATCTGATCGCGCGCAAATTCAGCCGCGGCCGCTTCCTGTGGGCCGCCTATTTCACCGATCATTACGATCAAATCGGTATCGGGATCTTCCTCGAATTTTTCCATATGATCGAGAAACGAGCTGCCGTTGATAGGGTCCCCCCCGATGCCTACTGCGGTACTGATACCGATGCCCCTTGCTTTCATCTGCGAAGCCGCTTCGTAGCCGAGGGTGCCCGAACGACCGATTAAACCGACCCGGCCCTGCGCATAAATGTGGCCGGGCATGATTCCCATCATCGCCCTGCCCGGACTGATCGTACCGGCGCAATTGGGGCCGGTCAGACACATTCGCTGCTCTCTCTTGTACCGGCGCATGTAACGCTTGACCCGCATCATATCCTGCGCCGGGATACCATCGGTGACACAGACACAGAATTTAATGCCCGCGTCGGCCGCTTCCATGATCGCGTCGGCAGCATACGGCGGGGGAACGAATACCACGCTTGCCTCCGCACCAGCGCCTGATACAGCGTCCTTGACGGTATTAAAAACAGGCAGACCCAGATGCTTCTGACTACCTTTACCCGGCGTGACACCACCCACGATATTGGTGCCGTAGTCGATCATTTCCTGGGCATGGAAGGTGCCTATTCTGCCGGTAAAACCCTGGACGATGACCCTTGTTTTTTCGTCTAGTAATATACTCATCGCCCGCTCCTCAGGATTGTTCGTTCGAACTGGACGCTGCTACTGCTTTTTCGGCGGCTTCGGCCAGTGTATCCGCAGTGATCAGGCTCGCGTCGCTGTCAGCGAGTATCTGGCGGCCTTGTTCCTCATTAGTCCCCGACAGGCGCACCACGACCGGAACCCGCACCTTGAGTTTATCCATCGCCTGAATCACGCCTTCGGCCACCCAGTCGCAGCGGTTGATCCCGGCGAATATATTCACCAGTATCGCATCGACGCCTTCATCCGACAGTACCAGGTTAAAGGCTTTGGCAACGCGCTCCGGCGAGGCGCCACCGCCGATGTCGAGGAAGTTGGCTGGCTCGCCCCCCACATGTTTGATC
>JBGMRM010000005.1:0-17051 GCA_048061415.1 Gammaproteobacteria bacterium
TCGTGTAGCGCCAGCTGCTCCAGCAGCGGGGTTGTCAGCCACTCAGGTTTATTGGTCACTATACCCCAGGGCATGCCCTGATCCTGTAACTTGCCAAGCACCTGCTCGAAGCCGTCAAAAATAACCGAATTATCAGCCACAATGGCTCGGTAGTGATCCAGGTAACGTTGCCTGAGGGGTTCGATTTCCGATTCGGCTACATGTTCGGAAAATCCCAGTTTGGTCAATACCAGGGCGCCCTGCGATACGTAGGGGCGAATGGTTTCCAGCGGGATCGGAGCCAGGTTTTCTTCAACCAGTAAATTGTTGAGCGCAGTGCCCATATCCGGGGCGGTGTCGACCAGGGTACCGTCGAGATCGAGCAATACAGCCTCGATCATAGAAACGAACAATGCATCAGGTAATTGACCTCAATATTGCTACCCAATTTATAGCGTTTAGTCAGCGCATTATAGGTCATCCCGGTAATATCGCGCACTTCCAGCTGATTCGCGCGAGCCTCCGCTGCCAGTTCGGAAGGTTTGATAAACTTCTGGTATTCGTGCGTGCCTTTAGGGAGTAAATTCAATATATATTCGGCACCCACAATCGCCAGTACGAATGACCTGGGGTTGCGGTTTATGGTTGAAAAGAATAGCTGCCCATCGGGCTTTAGCAATTTTGCTGCGCCCGACACTATCGAGCCTGGGTCGGGTACGTGCTCCAGCATTTCCAGACAGGTTACCAGGTCGAAACCGGCCGCATGTACAGCAGCATAGTCTTCTGCAGTACTCAGCTGGTAGTCGATATCGAGTTTTGATTCGAGTAAATGCAATTTCGCCACCTTGAGCGCCTTGTTTGCCATATCGATGCCACTCACTATCGCGCCTTTCAGCGCCAGTGCCTCGCAGAGGATGCCGCCACCGCAGCCGATATCGAGGATTTTTTTATCCTTCAGGCCATCGCAGTGCGATTCGATATAGCCGACTCGCAGTGGGTTGATGTCGTGCAGGGGTTTAAATTCGCTTTCACTATCCCACCAGCGACTGGCCAGCGCCTGAAATTTCTCGATTTCATCCGGGTCGACATTGATATTGCTCATTTCGTACTCCTCACCTTTTCGGCCCAGGATTGTGCCTTGCTTATGATTTCATCGGTATCAAGGTTTATCAACCGGTAATCCCGTAGCTGGCACACACCATCGATCCAGACGTGTGAAACCTGCTGGGCGTTTGCAGCATAGACCAGGTGGGCCACCGGGTCATATACGGGCTGGGTATTACAGTTCGACAGGTCGACTGCAATCAGATCGGCCTGCTTCTTCTCTTCGATAGACCCAATACGCTCACCCAGACCTAGCGCCCTGGCGCCATTGATGGTCGCCATTCGAATAGTCTGTTGCGCATTACAGGCGCTGGCGTCGCCACTCACACCTTTCGCCAGTAACGCCGCCATCCTCATTTCCGCCAGCATATCGAGATCATTATTGCTCGCCGCACCATCGGTACCCAGCGCAACATTGATGCCATTGTCCTGTAATTTCACCAGCGGGCACAGACCACTGGCCAGTTTTAAATTGGATTCGGGGCAATGCACGACATGGACGCCGGTTTCAGCGAGCCGTTCGATTTCGAATTCGTTGAGTTGTGTCATATGCACCGCGATCAAATTAGAATTGACCAGGTTTAACTGATCCAGCCTTTCGAGTGGCCTGCGACCGGTATTTTTTACCGCCTCGGCGACTTCGAATTCGGTTTCATGGATATGCATGTGTACCGGTAAATCGAGTTCATTACTGTAGATCGACAGTTTTTCGAGCGGCTCATCGGATACGGTATAGGGAGCGTGTGGCGCGAGCGCACTGGTGACGAGTGAATATTCCCTGATTTCATCGTGCACCGCGAGTCCTTTATGTAAGTAATCGTCGGCATCTTTAGCCCAGACGGTTGGAAAATCGAGTACGATCAATCCCACAACTGTGCGCATACCCAGCCGCTGTGCGGTGCGGGCGACCTGATCCGGATAAAAATACATGTCGTTCATACAGGTGGTGCCCGAACGAATCATTTCGGCGATGGTGAGTTGACAGCCATCGTCGATAAACTGCCGATCTACCCACTGCGCCTCGGCTGGCCAGATATGATTGTTGAGCCAGTCCATCAAATGAAGGTCATCGGCGATACCTCTAAACAGACTCATAGAGACATGGGTATGGCTATTGACCAGTCCCGGCATCAACAGGTGATCGCTTAGCTCGATGACTTCGGCGTCGGGGTAGTCGTCCTGGATCTGCAATTCATCGATCGGGAGCAGGCTGTCAATCTGGCTATCCCTGATGATGAGCGCATAGTCGCTCAGCACCTCAAACGAAGGATTAACCGTTATTATCCATTTGGGTAACAGAATCTGGTATTGGTTACTCATAGGTGAACCTTACAAGATTTCGTCAGGCCTGCAAATGAAAATACGCCGGGTTGCCAGCCAGGCACATTCGACGGATCGAAGCCCGTTTCCGGGCTAATCGGAGATTGACGGTAAATCGATTAAAATCGCTTACATTAATATCTAAGAAGACATTGTAATCAGTAGTGCTAACTACTGGGTTTGTGATAAAATGGCGTAAATCCAGGATAAATCATTCCTACGCTAAATTTAACCTCTTGAGTAACTATTTTTATGGCTGATATTGCCAAGGAAGTTTTCCCTGTAAACCTGGAAGACGAGATGCGCCGATCGTATCTCGAATACGCCATGAGCGTAATCGTCGGACGCGCTTTACCCGATGTGCGGGATGGTCTCAAGCCGGTTCATCGGCGCGTATTATATGCGATGCATGTACTGGGAACGGATTATAACAAACCCTACAAAAAATCGGCACGGGTAGTAGGCGACGTAATCGGTAAATACCATCCCCACGGCGATACCGCAGTTTATGACACCATCGTAAGAATGGCGCAACCTTTTGCGATGCGCCATATGCTGATCGACGGACAGGGTAATTTTGGCTCCGTCGATGGCGATTCTCCAGCGGCCATGCGTTATACCGAAGTGCGCATGTCGCGTATTGCACACGAATTGCTCGCGGATCTCGACAAGGATACGGTCGATTTCCTGCCCAATTACGACGAATCCGAGCACGAGCCGGCGGTGCTCCCCACGCGCGCGCCCAATTTACTCATCAATGGGTCCTCGGGTATTGCCGTGGGTATGGCGACCAATATCCCACCGCACAATCTGGCCGAGGTAGTCGATGCCTGCATATTACTGCTCGAGCAACCGGAGGCCAGTGTCGAGGCGCTGATGGAGTGTATACCCGGGCCGGACTTTCCCACCGCGGGTTTTATCAATGGCGCACGCGGTATTCGCGAGGCTTATCGAACTGGTCGGGGCAAGATTTACCTGCGCGCCAAAATCCATTACGAAGAAGATAAGTCGGGACGCCAGAGCATCATCGTTACCGAATTACCCTACCAGGTCAACAAGGCGCGCCTGCTGGAAAAAATTGCCGAACTGGTCAAGGAAAAACGGCTGGAAGGAATCACCGGTCTGCGCGACGAATCCGATAAGGATGGCATGCGCATGGTGATCGAGTTACGCCGGGGTGAAATCGCCGATGTGATACAAAACAACCTGTACAAGCAGACGCAGATGCAAAATGTGTTTGGTATCAACATGGTCGCGTTGGTCAGGGGGCAGCCCAGATTACTGAATCTGAAGGCGATTTTAGAGTCTTTTATTTTACACCGCCGTGAAGTCGTCACGCGCCGCACGATATTCGATTTAGGTAAAGCGAGGGATCGGGCGCATATCCTGGAAGGTCTTGCGGTTGCGCTGTCGAATATCGATGAAATCATCGCATTGATTAAAAAATCTTCGAGTCCGGCGATTGCCAAAGCTGCGCTGCTGGAAAGAACCTGGGCGCCCGGGGTGGTGATGGAAATGCTAAAACGCGCCGGCGCCGATTCTTCACGCCCTGAAGGAATCAACGTAGATAGCGGACTGCTTGGTGATGAGTATCGACTGACCGAAAAACAGGCGCAGTCCATTCTGGATTTAAGACTGCACAGACTAACCGGCCTCGAGCAGGATAAAATTCTTACCGAATATCGAGAAATTCTGGAAAAAATCGAAGACCTGCTCGATATATTACAGCGTGACGAACGACTGAAACAGGAAATTCGGCTCGAACTCGAGGCGATCAAGGAACAGTTTTCCGACCCCCGACGAACACAAATCGTGGTCGACCACTCGGATTTGACGGTGGAGGATTTAATCAGCGAAGAAGACGTCGTGGTTACTATTTCGCATCTCGGTTATGCCAAGGCGCAACCGCTCGAAACCTATTCGGCGCAACGCCGCGGCGGGCGTGGTAAAGCCGCTACGCGGGTCAAGGATGAGGATTTTGTCGAGCAGATGTTTGTCGCCTCGACCCACGACACCCTGCTGTGCTTTTCGACGCGTGGCAAGGTTTACTGGCAGAAGGTCTACCAGCTACCGATTGGTAGTCGGACTGCACGCGGGCGGCCGATGGTAAACCTGTTACCGCTGGAAGAAAATGAAAGAATCACCGCGATTTTGCCGGTACGCGAATACCCGGAAAACCAGTTTATTTTCTTTGCCACGGCCGGGGGCAAGGTCAAGCGCACACCGCTATCGAGTTTTTCAAGGCCTCGTGCTAACGGTATCATTGCGCTCGACCTTCGAGAAGAAGACAATTTAATCGGGGTCCAGTTGACCGATGGCAGTTATGACCTGATGTTATTTACCAGCGCGGGCAAGGGTATTCGGATCACCGAAACGAGTGTGCGGGCGATGGGTCGAACCGCCGCGGGGGTACGTGGTATTAAAATCAAAACGAGCGATGAAGTTATCTCGCTGATTGCGACCGAATCAAACCAGGGTGAAATTTTGTTCGCGACTGAAAATGGCTATGGTAAGCGAACCCGAATCAGGGACTTTTCCGCACAGGGGAGAGGCGGTCAGGGTGTCATCTCGATTCAAACTTCGAAGCGTAATGGTCGTGTAGTCGGAGCGATAAAAACCAGCGATGACGAAGAAGTGATGTTGATCAGCAATGCGGGTACGCTGGTGCGCACCCCGGTAGAAGATATTTCTATTCTCGCGCGTAATACGCAGGGAGTCACGTTGATTCGCCTGGGCGAAAACGAACTACTGGTACAGATAGAACCCGTGGCGTCGAGTGTCAATGGCGACGATTCGAGCGATCCCGAATAAGCTGTTAGCAATCCTATGAGTGACGATCCACTTCAAAAGCTACGCGACCAGATCGATGCAATCGACGGTCAGTTGCTCGAACTGTTCAATCAGCGCGCAGGTTGCGCGGTAGACATTGCCGGGGTTAAAAGACAGGATTCCAGTCAATCGGGCGATTCGATCAATTTTTTTCGTCCAGACCGGGAAGCGCAGGTCATACAACGAATCAAGTCATTAAACCAGGGGCCACTGAGCGATGACGAGGTAGGCCGCCTGATTCGTGAGGTGATGTCCGCCTGCCTCGCGCTCGAGCAACCCTTGAAAATCGCCTACCTGGGGCCCGAGGGCACCTTTACCCAGAGCGCGGCATTCAAGCACTTCGGCCATTCGGTAACGACCGTTCCGATGAGCAGTATCCCCGACGTGTTCAGTTCGGTGGAATCCGGGCATGCAGATTATGGCCTCGTGCCGGTCGAAAATTCTACCGAAGGGGTGATCAGCCACACCCTCGATATGTTTATAGACTCTGACCTCAAAGTCGGGGGTGAGGTAGAGATACGCATTCACCACCACCTGGCGAATCAGTCGCAGGACGTCAGGCAGATCAGGCAGATTTATTCGCACCAGCAATCGCTTGCGCAATGCCGGCACTGGCTCGACCAGAATTTTCCCAAAATTGAGCGTGTGCCGGTGAGCAGCAATGCCGAAGCCGCACGTATCGCCAGCCAGGACCCCTCCACTGCGGCTATTTGCGGGCTTCCAGCGGTGGAAATTTTCAAACTACAGATTTGCTACGAGAATATCGAGGACTTATCTGACAATACCACCCGATTCGTGATTATCGGCAAGCAGGATGTAGACCCAAGCGGTGACGACAAGACTTCCTTGCTGATCTCGACTAAAAATTATCCCGGCGCATTACTGGGGTTGTTACAGCCGCTCGCGGATAATGGTATCAGTATGAATAAAATCGAGTCCCGACCCGCGCCGGATCGTAAATGGGAATACATATTTTTCATCGACATCGATGGTCATCAACGCTCGGATAACGTACAAAAAGCCCTGCTTGATCTCAGGAATCAGGCGGCGTTATTTAAAGTTCTCGGATCCTATCCAAAAGCTTCACTCTGATGTCGGTAATGGATTCTGCGCTTGCGCAAGTTAAGTTATTGCAGCCCTATACGCCAGGCAAGCCGGTGGAGGAACTCGAACGCGAACTGGGAATTCCCAGTGCGATAAAACTCGCTTCCAATGAAAACCCGCTTGGATGCAGCGACGCCGCCAGAAGAGCAATCGATCGGGCGACTCAGGGTATCGCACTTTACCCGGACTCCAATGCATTTTACCTGAAGCAAAAACTGGCTGCCAAACTGGGTGTCCAGAGCGAGCAGATCACCGTAGGCAATGGTTCGAACGATGTGCTCGATTTACTCGCCCGATCATTTCTTGAGCAGGGCACTGAAGCTATCTTTTCGGAATTCGCCTTCCTGGTATACGCACTGGTGGTACAGGCCTGTGGGGCTACGGCGCGGGTGGCCAAAGCGATGCCTTCGGACCATGCGCAGCCCTATAGCCATGATTTAACTGCGATGCTCGAACTGGTTAACGAGCGAACCCGGATAATTTTTATCGCCAACCCGAATAACCCGACCGGCACCTGGCTCACGCGCACCGAATTAAAGGATTTTATCGAGCGGGTGCCTTCAGAAATTGCTATCGTAATCGACGAGGCTTATTTCGAGTATGTCGAAGAGAGTGACTACCCTGATGCGTTACGGTGGCTCGGTGAGTATGCAAATTTGATTGTGACCCGTACCTTTTCTAAAATTTATGGCCTGGCCGGTTTAAGGATCGGCTACGCGGTTTCCAGCGCCCCTTTGAGCGATTTGTTAAACCGGGTGCGGCAGCCATTCAATGCTAATTCGCTCGCGCTGGCAGCGGCTACAGCTAGCCTCGACGAGGATGCGTTTGTGCAGGCCAGTCGTGCGAATAATACCTACGGCCTCAAGCAGCTCGGCGAATATTTCGCCTCGAAAAACCTGGCCTGTATTCCATCGGTAGCCAATTTTCTTTGTGTGCATTTTGGGCAACGAAGCGATGAAATTTATCAATCCCTGTTACAACAGGGTGTCATTGTAAGACCCGTCAGTAACTACAACATGCCGGAGTATCTGCGAATTACCATTGGAACCGAGCAGCAAAATAACCTGTTGAAGGAAAAGCTGGAGCAATTGCTATGATCGACCGCCTTGCCATAATTGGCGTGGGGCTAATCGGAAGTTCCCTCGCGCTCGCGCTCAGGCAGGCCGGCGCGGTGGGTCATGTCGTCGGTAGTGGGCGCAGCCAGAAAAACCTGGAAAAAGGGGTTGAACTGGGCGTGATCGACAGTTATCAGCTTTCCATAAGCGATGCGGTTAAAGGCGCAGATATAGTGGTCCTCGCAGTACCCCTGGGAGCGATGCCGGCGGTATTCGAACAGGTCGCGGTTTCGATTTCAGATCGGACAGTGATCACCGATGTCGGCAGTGCCAAGGCATCGGTTGTCAAGGTCGCGAGTAAATTTCTCGGTGATAGAATAGGGCAATTTGTTCCAGGCCATCCCATCGCGGGAACCGAGAAAAGTGGTGTGGAAGCCGGGTTTGCCAGTCTCTACCAGAACCGAAAAGTTATCCTCACCCCACTCGATTCGACCGATCAGCGATCGGTCGAGACCATCGACGCGATGTGGCGGAAATGCGGGGCCGGCATCGAATATTTGAGCGTTCAGCACCATGACAAGGTGCTCGCCGCGACATCGCATTTACCCCATATGCTTGCTTATGCGCTGGTCAATTTCCTTTCTGGTCTGAATGACCACGACGAAATATTCAAATACGCCGCTGGCGGTTTTCGTGATTTCACCCGAATCGCGTCGAGCGATCCGGTGATGTGGCGCGATGTCTGTATTTCTAATGGCGAAGCGTTGCTGGCATTAATCGATCAGTATAAAAATGAGCTGGATCAGGTATCGATCGCCATTCAAAATCAGGATGCCGAGCGATTGCTGGAATTATTTGGCAAAGCCAAGTCGGAGAGAGATTCGATGGTAGGAAACTGTTGATGTCCAGCATCGAATGCCTGCCGGGTGGAACCGTCGGTGGTTCGATCCGTGTACCCGGCGATAAGTCGATTTCCCATCGTTCGATAATCCTCTCGTCGATCGCCGAGGGGACCAGTCGTATTTCAGGTTTTTTACAGGGCGAGGATAGTCTCAATACCCTCAGGGCTTTCCAGTCTATGGGTGTCAGCATAGTGCGCGAGGCCGATCGGGTGAGTGTGCAGGGTGTCGGCCTGCGGGGTTTGAAAAAACCAGCGGGCACACTAGATATGGGCAATTCGGGTACGGCTATGCGCCTGTTGCTCGGGTTGCTGGCGGGCCAGTCATTCGACTCGACCCTGACAGGTGACGAATCGCTAAATGCGCGACCGATGCAGCGGGTAATCGAACCATTGCAGGCGATGGGTGCGAGTATCGAAAGCAGGTCGGGTGGCAGGGCGCCCTTAACCGTATCGGGCGGATCGAAGCTAAGTCCGATCAATTATCACACGCCGATGGCTTCGGCGCAGGTCAAATCCTGTTTATTGCTCGCCGCTCTATACGCCGATGGCGAAAGCGTTATCGTCGAACCCGCGACTACCCGCGACCATACAGAACGCATGCTACGCGGTTTTGGCTACCGGGTTATCTCCGATGGGCGGCAAATCAGCATCCGCGGTGGCCAGCAACTACGCGCAACCAATATCGAGGTGCCCGCCGATATTTCCTCGGCAGCATTTTTCCTGGTCGCCGCAAGCATTGCGCCGGATACCGAATTAAGGCTCGAGCACGTCGGCGTCAATCCGACGCGTACCGGTGCGATAGAGATTCTCAGGTTAATGGGAGCCGATATAAAACTGCTTAACCAACGGGAAATCGGTGGCGAACCGGTTGCCGATATTGTGGTCCGCAGTGCTTCGCTACAGGGTATACATATACCCGAGTCTCTCGTGCCGCTTGCGATTGACGAATTCCCGGTTTTGTTTATCGCCGCTGCCTGTGCCAGGGGAGAAACCCTGCTCACAGGCGCGGGGGAACTCAGGGTCAAGGAGAGTGATCGAATTGAGGTAATGGCGCAAGGTTTGAGCAGGCTGGGTGTACGGGTGGAATCCCGGCCGGACGGTATTAAAATTTTCGGAGGCCCGATGGCCGGCGGTGTTATCAATTCTCATGGGGATCATCGCATCGCGATGGCTTTCAGTATCGCATCGACCCTTGCCGGCGATTCGATTAAGATAGAGGATTGCGCCAATGTTAATACCTCTTTCCCCGGGTTTGTCGA
The DNA here is from genome assembly GCA_048061415.1 of Gammaproteobacteria bacterium. GTDB lineage: Bacteria > Pseudomonadota > Gammaproteobacteria. Next base: position 9,552 of record JBGMRM010000005.1, read on the forward strand.
CCTGGCCGCGGGCGCCGGTTTAAAAATTTCGATGCATGACGGATAATCAGCCCTATATCATCACAATCGACGGACCCGGTGGTTCTGGGAAGGGTTCGTTGGCGGTGCAAATCGCCCGGAAACTGGGTTTTCATTTACTCGACAGCGGCGCCATTTATCGTCTCGCCGCTCTCAAGGCGCTACAGGATGGAATCGATTTGGAGCAGGAATCGAAAGTTGTCGCGAGCCTGGCTGATCTCGATATTCGATTTGAAATCGGCGATGACCTGAGTATTCCCTATCTCAATGATATCGACGTATCAGAGCAGATCCGGCTCGAATCGAGTGGCGAGGCAGCGTCGGTAATCGCTCGCTACGCAGGCGTACGCCGGCAATTGCTGACATGGCAACGAGCATTTTTTAAGCCACCCGGACTCGTGGCCGATGGCCGCGATATGGGCACCGTGGTGTTTCCAGACGCCAAATTTAAGTTTTTTTTGTATGCATCGGTAGAAATTAGGGCCTTAAGGCGCTATAAGCAGTTGATTGGTATGGGATTATCAGCTAATATTGACCGACTCAAGCTGGATATCGGCGAGCGTGACGAACGGGATCGAAACCGTACCGAATCGCCCCTGATTCCGGCGACCGATGCGATTATAGTCGATTCGAGCTTGCTCGATCTGGAACAGGTGGTCGATCTGGTAATGAGCCACATTGTTGAGGTGAATGAAAACAGGTCCTTGTAGGTACACTATCTACAGGGTTTTTTTAACACTAGCGTAATAGGAAGGCTTCTCCAGGCCCTCGTAATTACAAACCCATTTAGGAAATTCTTCCATGTCCGAAAATTTTGCAGAAATGTTTGAGGAAAGCATTACTCAAATGAATATGCGTATCGGTGAGATCATCACCGGTGAAGTTGTCGATATCAACCGTGATGTTGTGATCGTCAACGCGGGGCTCAAATCTGAAGGTGTGATCCCGGTAGAACAGTTTTATGATGAAAACGGCGAACTCGATGTCAATATTGGTGATATCGTGGAAGTCGCGCTGGATTCGTTCGAGGACGGTTATGGCGAGTCGCGTCTATCGCGCGAGAAGGCCAAACGCGCCAGAGCCTGGGCCCGGCTCGAGGAAGCGCAACAGGCCGACGAGATTATTACCGGCCGCTTTACCGGAAAGGTCAAGGGTGGTTTTACCGTCGATATCGGCGAAATCCGGGCCTTTTTACCCGGTTCCCTGGTCGATGTGCGCCCGGTACGCGATACGGCTTACCTCGAAGAAAAAGAGCTCGAATTCAAAATTATCAAGCTCGATCAAAAGCGTAATAACGTCGTAGTTTCACGCCGTGCCGTGGTCGAAAAAGAATTTAGTGAAGAGCGCGAAAAACTGCTCGAAAACCTGAAAGAAGGTGAACGTGTTCGCGGTATCGTTAAAAATCTGACCGACTACGGTGCATTCCTGGATTTGGGTGGCATCGATGGTTTGTTGCATATCACCGACATGGCCTGGAAGCGTGTCAAGCATCCCTCCGAGGTAGTAGAAATCGGGCAGGAAATCGACGTCGTGGTATTGAAATTTGACCGCGACAAGAATCGCGTCTCACTCGGCCTCAAACAAATGGGTGACGATCCCTGGGCCAATATTATGCGCCGCTACCCGGAAGGTCAGCGACTGTACGGGCATGTGAGTAATATTACCGACTATGGTTGTTTTGTCGAAATCGAAGATGGTGTCGAAGGCCTGGTGCATGTGTCTGAAATGGACTGGACCAATAAAAATGTAAATCCGAATAAAATGGTTACCCTCGGCGATGAAGTCGAAGTGGTCATATTGGAAATTGACGAAGAGCGCCGCCGAATTTCACTGGGCATGAAACAGTGCAAGGCTAATCCATGGGACGAGTTCGGTTCGACCAATAACAAGGGCGATGTCATTACAGGCAAGATTAAATCGATTACCGACTTTGGAATTTTTATCGGACTCGATGGCAATATAGACGGGCTTATCCACCTGACTGACCTGTCCTGGAAAAAGCCGGGCGAAGAAGCCGTACGGGATTACCAGAAAGGCCAGGAAGTCGAAGCCATGGTTCTTTCGATCGATCCTGAACGCGAACGTATTTCACTCGGTATCAAACAGATCGAGAAAGATCCATTCGCCAGTTTCATAGCGGAAAAGCCCAAGGGCAGCATCGTCAGCGGTACGGTCACCTCGGTGGATGCCAAAGCAGCGATAGTTAACCTGGGCGATGGGATCGAAGGTTTGCTCAGGGCTTCTGAAATGGCTACCGACAGGGTTGAAGACGCCAGGTCATTTTTGAATGAGGGTGACCAGATTGAAGCCAAGATAACCGGTATGGATCGGAAAGGCCGGAGTATATACCTGTCGATTAAAGCAAAGGATAGCGAAGAGGAACAGGAAGCGCTAAAAGACTACACGGCAACCCGGGATAGTGGTACTACTACCAGTTTCGGCGACCTGTTGAAGGAGAAAATGGATTCCTAGAATCCGCAATCCAGGCGGTGAAGCCCACACTTCGCCGCCTTTATCGATGAACTGGACAAAATGATGAAAGAACAAGAATACGTACCTTCATTGACCAAGTCAGATTTGATAGACAATTTGTCCAGAAATCAGGGACATCTGGCGTATAAAGATGTCGAGCTGGCGGTTAAGAGTTTGATTGAAATGATGAGTAATGCGCTGTCCAAAGGTCAACGCATTGAAATCAGGGGCTTTGGAAGTTTCAGCCTCCACTATCGCCCTCCAAGGACCGGTAGAAATCCCAAATCCGGTGACAAGGTGGATCTTCCGGGTAAGCATGTCCCACATTTTAAGCCCGGGAAAGAATTAAGAGACCGCGCTAATAACCAGAAATAGCGCTCGCCGAGACAGTCGAACGACCTCTATAATAACCGTTTCCTGTGCCGCCAGGGCAAATAGATCTATCCGATGGATTATTGGCTATTATTATTGATTCTGAGCGCAATTCTAAGCGGCTGGATTATTGGTCGATGGGATACTTTTACCAGAAACAGGTCCGGCAATGGCGCCGGGATTTTCTCCGACACCTATGTCAAGGGGCTCAATTACCTGTTATCTAACGATTCGAATAAGGCAATCGGTATTTTTACCGAATTAATCGAAGTCAATAGCGACACGATAGAAATACATATTACGCTTGGAAATTTATTCCGCTCCAAAGGCGAAGTAGAACGCGCAATTAAAGTTCATCAAAATCTGCTGGCGCGACCCAATCTAAGCAAAAAACAACGGAATATGGCCATTGCGGAGCTGGCCAACGATTATTTAAAGGCAGGATTACTCGACCGTGCGGAAAAACTGTTTAAGGAGATGATACAGTTAAAAACAGATGATCTGCTAGCCTATCGCCGGCTGCTGGACCTTTATATCACCGGAAAATCGTGGCATGAGGCCATCGACTGCGCACGTATTCTTTATGATCGAGGGGAAGCTGATGCGGCCATAATTTATAGTCAATGCCTCTGCGAGGTAGCCGAAGACTCGATGTCACACGGTAAAAATAAAATAGCCCGCGAAAGCCTCGCCAAAGCGATCGAAGTTGATCAAAACTGCGTCAGGGCGACGCTACTCCTGATCAAGTTGCATCTGGACTCGAATGGTATTTCAGCCGCTCAAAAGCTGTTTAGGCGCCTGATCAAATTGAATCCCGAATACATGGGGCTCTATATCGAACCCGCCCGAAAAATATATTTGCGCGGGAAGGAATCCAACGGTTACCAGCAATTTTTGCAGCAGCAATATCGAGAACATCCATCTACGCGCCTGGCCATGGCTTTGCTCGAATACTATGTCGACCAGAATCAAATTGAAAAAGCCAGGCGGTTTTTATCGGTCGTTCTGGAATCATCGCCTTCGTTTGAATCATTTGAATTTGCACTTCGATTTCTCAAGTCTGACCCGGACCACCTGTCTCAAACCTGGGAAAGTCTTTCTTCGTTTCTAAAATTAATGCAGAGTAAAAAAATAGAATTTACCTGTTCTAATTGCGGTTATGAAAGCCATGTAATCGAATGGAACTGCCCGAGTTGCAAAAGCTGGGCTTCGATGAAACCGATATAGGGTAGCCTGTGCCGGTTATTGACCCCCGAGTAATAATTGCGCTCGATTATTCGAGCAAGAAACAGGCGCTCGATTTTGTCGATAGAGTATCGCCTGAACTATGTAAACTAAAGATAGGCAAGGAACTATTTACCCGATCCGGGCCGACGCTGATCGATACACTGGTGTCGAAGGGATTCGATATTTTCCTGGACCTTAAATTTCACGACATACCCAATACGGTAAAAAGAGCGATTTATGCGGCAGGCCAGCTCGGTGTGTGGATGCTCGACGTGCATGCACTGGGGGGCTATTCAATGTTGCTGGCGGCGCGCGAAGGTATCGATATGCTCGGAACCAACCGGCCTTACCTGATCGCAGTCACACTTTTGACAAGCCAGTCGCAGGAAGATCTGGACCAGCTTGGAGTCGATCAGGAAGTGCCGGCCTTCGTCGACCGCCTGGCCGATCTGGCGATTAGCGCCGGGCTCGATGGGTTGGTATGCTCGGCGCGGGAGGTCGGGCCCCTGCGCCACAGGCTAGGCGATGGAGCTATACTGGTTACCCCGGGTATCAGACCAACGGGCACAGAGGCTGACGATCAGCACCGCACGACGACTCCCGTGCAGGCTATAGTCGATGGGTCCAGTTATCTGGTGATAGGCCGGCCGATCACACAGCATGCAAATCCCGCAGCGGTGCTGGCTAAAATTAATAAATCCATACTCGATTGAATCGTTAATCCGACGGCTATACAGCCCAAGCAAGATGACAGCCTGAAATTGAATCGTTACACTACCATTAGTCTATTCCGCTGAAATATTATCCATGGATCCTAATTTTCTCGATTTTGAACAACCGATTGCCGAACTCCAGGCCAAGATAGCCGAACTTCGGTACGTTACCGACGATTCGGAAATTAATATTTCGGAAGAGATCCAAACCCTGGACAGGAAGGCTGAAAGCCTTACTTCGTCAATTTTCGCCAAGCTGACACCCTGGCAAATTTCTCAGTTATCACGACACCCTAACCGCCCCTATACGATCGATTATATCGAACGCATGTTGACCGATTTCGAATATTTACATGGCGATCGGGCTTATGGGGACGACCAGCCAATCATCGGTGGTATCGGTCGGATCGAGGGTAAGCCCGTCATGGTAATCGGTCAGCAAAAAGGCCGAGACACGCGCGAAAAAATCAGGCGCAATTTCGGAATGCCGAGACCAGAAGGGTACCGTAAAGCGCTGCGACTGATGAAAATGGCGGAAAAATTTAAAATGCCCTTAATCACCCTGGTGGATACACCGGGCGCCTACCCTGGCATCGGTGCTGAAGAGCGTGGTCAAAGCGAAGCAATTGCGCGTAATCTGTATGTACTGGCCGATCTCAAGACACCGATCATTTGTACCATCATTGGCGAGGGGGGGTCTGGCGGCGCCCTGGCTATTTGTGTGGGAGACCGGGTCAACATGTTGCAATATTCGACATACTCGGTGATATCACCCGAAGGCTGCGCGTCGATTTTGTGGAAGAGCGCCGATAAAGCCGCCCAGGCGGCCGAGGCAATGGGTATCACTGCCGACCGCCTGCTATCGCTGAAACTCGTGGACAAGGTGATCGAGGAACCACTCGGTGGCGCTCACCGCGATTATGACCAGATAGCAAATAATTTGAAACTCAGCCTGATAGAGAATATCGAGGCGCTTGAATCGGTCAGTATCGATAAATTACTCGATCAAAGGTACCAGAAGTTGATGAGTATTGGCCAGTATAAAGAAGGCTAGCCCCCACCTTGCTAAGCTGTCTGGAATCAATTCCTGATGATATTGAGTGCGTAGTACTGGCTTTCAGCGGGGGACTGGATTCCTGCGTATTATTGCACTTGCTCGTTTCGAGTCCCCGTTCCTTTAATCTTCTTCTCTGGCACCTCAATCATGGGTTACAGGAATCGGCCGATGATATGGAATCGTTTTGCGATGCACAAGCCAGAGAATATGGGCTCGAAATAAAAACCAGCCAACTTCAACTCGATGCAGACATGGGTAATTTAGAATCCAGAGCCCGGCAGGCTCGTTATGCCCTATTCGAACAGGAATTAAAGCAGGGCGAGTGTTTATTAACAGCGCACCACGCCGACGATCAGGTCGAAACCTTCCTGCTCAACGCGTTGCGTGGTTCCAGCAGTGCCGGCCTGCGGGGTATCGCTAAATCCAGGCCGGTCGGGCAGTCGACATTAATCAGGCCATTGCTCGAATTTTCCAGAGATGAAATCGCGACCTACGCCAGTCGCCACCAGCTCAAATGGTTCGATGATCCCAGCAATGCTTCAGACCGGTTTGATCGAAATTATTTGCGCCACCAGGTCATTCCGTTGATCAAGGCCCGATGGCCAGGGTATCCTGGTTCAATCCGGACCGTGATTGAACTTCAGGCCGAAACCGAGGCGCTACTGGAAGAATTGGCCGCTCTGGATCTCGTGAGCGTTGGGCAACCCTCGGACCAGAAAGACGTAAATTCCCTGCCCCGACAGGCGCTGTGTGAATTAACTACTGCGCGACAGAAAAACCTGCTCCGTTATTGGCTCAGGCAGCATGGCTGCGCCAGTTTGCCCCAGGCCAGGTTAAACGAGTTAATCAGGCAGCTGAGGACCAAAAAGAGCGCCGGGCCGATGGTTCGCGGCTCTGGTTACAGTATTCGAGTTTACCAGCAGGAAATATTTATAGTCCCCGATGCAGACCCGCTGGATTTACAGGAAACCTATGAATTTGGTCAGTCACCTGTATTGAAAATCGAAGAACTCGGCCTGGAAATAGAAAGAGAGAATGTTATGCATTACCTCGACAGGCGTGATACCGGGCAATCGATAAAGCTAAAATTCAGGATTCATAGTAATGTATCGAATCCGGAACACCACCGCCTGAAACGCCTGTTCCAGAGCCATAAAATACCGCCCTGGAAAAGATCGATCACGCCGCAAATCTACCTCGATAATGAACTTGCCGGCATCTGGCTTCAAGGAAACGCATGACCGGCCCGAGCGACAAGGATGAAGTATTCGCAAAGCAATTGAGCGAGGTAAAGGCCTTCGAATTCGATGAAGGCGTGGCCAATGTATTCCGCGACATGATCTCCAGGTCGGTTCCGGGGTATGAATTACTGTTACACATGATAGGGCTTTATGCCCAGGTGTTTGTAAAGGAGCGAACTAATATTTACGACCTGGGCTGCTCGCTTGGCGATGTGTCGCGCATGGTCGCCGAGCATACCGGTGCAATGGATTGTACGATTTTTGCAGTCGATAACTCAGCTGCGATGATCGAAAATTGTGAGGCGCAGCACTGGGGTGTGGGCAAAATTCGATGGTTGCGCGACGATGTGCAAAATATAGATATCCAGAATGCTTCGCTGGTCATATTGAATCTAACCTT
>JBGMRM010000006.1:0-1800 GCA_048061415.1 Gammaproteobacteria bacterium
GCTGCGATTTTTTACAGTTATACTGCCCACAAAATTCACTCAGGGTTAAATTCCCGGTATCGCCCGGGTCGACGTTTTCGGCAAAGAAACTTCTACCAGTCACATTCAGCAGGGGCAGCATCGTTTTCTGATAATCGAATTTGAAATTTTCGATATCGAATACGTATCGAAAAATCGATCTCGCTCGCTTATAGCTCAGGTCGAGGTTGTAGTTTACCGCCCTTCTGTTTTCCAGAGAGAGATTTCTCGGGTCCACGGGTTTGCCCCCGTAGGTCGGCGAGGCGAAACCAATAATTTCAACCGATGAAATTTCCGAGGTTAAGGACTGGTCGGCAAACAAACTTTGTGCATATACCGGTATCGCCCTGCGAATGGTTTGCTCCATACCGGGCTTAAGTTCATGGCTGTCGGTATCGAAGTAATCGTCTCCGAAATCCAGGATAACATCGCCGGTTTTAATATCGACATCGGCGACGATGCCATTGTTCTGGAAGTTATCCTGAATATTTTTCGCCAGGTCGCGGCGGCGTCTGGCCAATTCCAGCGCTTCCTGCAGTTCCCCACTAGTGTCCGCCAGTTTTTCCCTGGTGGAGCTCAGGTCTTCGGCAGTTTTCTTCAGGTTTCTCTGGGCCGAGCCAAGCTCTGAACCCAGTTTGGCTACGTCATCGAGATTTTCATCGTACTTGTTCTTTAGCCCCTTATATTTATCCTCAAGTTCTCCAAGCTGTTCGGCATATCCCTTTTTCAGACCTGCCATGCGGTCTTTACCCGCTTCAATATCACCCGCGAGAGCCGCGAGCGCACCCTGTTTTTTATTGTAGTCATCCTGCAAAGCTGCAAAACCTTTCTCCAGTTTCCCGATTTCCTCGGCGCTGGCATCTTTTAGTGCGGCTTTTTCCGCGGCTTCCCTGGCCAATTGCCCTGCCAGGTCGGCGAGCTCAGCCTGGCTTTGATTCTGTTTACCGCTTAATTCCTCTAGCTGATTCTGGAGATTTTCCTTTTCCTGCGACGCCGCGGCCTCCAATGCCGCCTTATCGGCCGCTTCCATTCTTAATTTTTCCTCCAGTGAAGCCAGCAGGTTTTCGCTTTCATCCTGCTTGCCGGTCAACTCCTGAATAATTCCCTCCAGATTCTTCGTTTCTTCCTGAAGCGTTTTACGCAGCGCGGCTTTTTCGGCTTCCTCCGCTTTTAACTGTTCTCCAAGCGAGGCCAGTTGACTCTGACTTTCTTCGCGTTTGCTGGTTAACTCCTGAATCTTTCCTTCCAGGGTGGTCGTCTCCTGGACGAGTGTACTTTTGAGGGCCGCTTTCTCTGCTGCTTCTACTTTTAACCGCTGCTCCAGTGCGGCTAGCTGGGCCTGACTTTCTTCGCGCTTATTAGCCAGCTCCTGAATCTTGCCTACCAGGGAGGTTGTTTCCTGGACGAGCGTGCTTTTCAGAGCCGCCTTTTCGGCTGCCTCTTTTTGCAAAGCCTGTTCCAGCGAAGTGAGCTGAGTCTGGCTTTCCTCGCGTTTTTTGACCAATTCCTGAATTCTGGTTTCCAGAGATTTCGTTTCGGCTTTCAGGGTGCTTTCCAGTTCTACCTTTTCGGCCGCCTCCATTTCCAGCCGCTGTCCCAGCGCGACAAGTAGAATCTGGCTCTCCTCGCGTTTACTCACCAGGTCCTGGATTTTGGTTGCCAGAGATTTGGTTTCAGCCTGAAGTGTGCTTTCTAATGCCGACTTTTCGGCTGCTTCAATTTCCAGCTTCTGTTCCAGTTCGGCAAGCTGGGTCTGGCTTTCTTCACGCTTACTGGTCAACT
>JBGMRM010000006.1:1900-8539 GCA_048061415.1 Gammaproteobacteria bacterium
CCCGAATCCTGGATTCCAGAGTGGTTGTTTCCTGTACAAGCGTACTTTCCAGAGCGGTTTTTGCGGCCGCCTCCGTTTCCAGCTTCTGTTCCAGTTCGGCGAGCCGGCTCTGGCTTTCTTCGCGTTTACTCACCAGGTCCTGAATTTTGGTTTCCAGAGATTTGGTTTCGGCTTCAAGCTTACTCTCCAATGCCGCCTTTTCGGCAGCCTCCAAATCCAGTTTTTGTTCCAGTTCGGCAAGCTGGGTCTGGCTTTCTTCACGCTTACTGGTCAACTCCCGAATCCTGGATTCCAGAGTGGTTGTTTCCTGTACAAGCGTACTTTCCAGAGCCGCCTTTGCAGCCACCTCCATATTTAACTGGTCTCCCAGGGTTGCCAGTTCGGTACTTTGCTGTTCGACTTCTTTTTCGAGTAATGCTTTTTGCTGTTTTTCGGAAATAAATTTTTTCGATGCCTCCGCCTTCGCAATCGTGTTGGCATTGATCATCTCCACTATCAATTGTTGATACTGGTTCAATGACGTTTCACGCATTCTTTGTTGTTCGGATTCTAGCGACAGGCGTTTTTTATTTTCGTTAGCCTCGGTTTCTAAAAGAGAAATTTGCTCCAGTATTTCATTATAAATTCTTTTTTCGCGCTCACCTGATTCCTGTTCCAGATATTGATTTTTTATCGATTCGTACAACTCCAGCTCCTGTTTAACTTCCTCAATCTGCGCGTATGTCGTTACGGAAATTATCCCTGTTCGAAGACTGGACACCATATACATCAATAGAAAAACAAACGCGAGCACCATAAACAAATCGCTATAGGCTGCCCACTGGGTATGGTACGAATGTTTTCTCGCGGCAATGGCTTTGTAATCGAAGCTCACATCTAATCCTTAGACCGGGTAGTAAATCAGTTAACCTACAAAAATTGTATAACAGGATACCTTTGTGTCAATGGAACTAAGTAACAGCTAAGGATAACAAAATTTACCGCCTGCTACGCCTCAACCGCCACTTTTTTAGCCGGGGGTATTCGGATAATAATAATACCGGTAGTATAGTACACCTCGCCGAAGTTGAAATCCGGCATAAGATTACATTCGCGATAAATTATGGTGCAAGCCAGCAACGAGTATTCGCTCGAAAAATTATTTGACTATTCGCTGCGCGTGTCGCATCGGGCAAAGTACGCAAAACTGTTGATCAAGCCCTGTGGCGGGCTCGAGGTGGTGATCCCCAGGCGCTTCCCAAAACATGCGGTGGCGGCATTGATTCGGCAGCATCAGGGCTGGATTACGCGGCAATTGCAGAAAAGCCCGTATCTTAATCCGCGACCCGACTTACCTCGCGAGATTTATCTAGCCATCGACGCCAGCCGCACCGATGTATTCTATTTCCCAAAGACTGATCCTGCTGCCGGCGTTAGCCCGAATCGGCTAGTGATCAAAACCGAATCTTACCAGCATAGCATCAGGCGACTACGCCGCTGGATCAGACACGAAGCCTGGAGGCGTTTACCCCCGATGCTAAAACGGCTCGCCCATCAAACCGGCCTGGATTACAAAAAAATCAGTATTCGTAGCCAAAAAACGCGCTGGGGCAGTTACTCTTCGAGCGGCACTATCAGCCTCAACGATCAGTTATTATTTGTCCCGCAGGGAACCGCAGAGTACCTGATGATTCATGAGCTCTGCCACAGGCGATACCTGGATCACTCGGCAAATTTCTGGCGACTGGTAGCGCAGCACTGCCCTGATTACCTGGCGCATGAGGCGATATTGCATAACGCCCGCAAAACGATACCAGCGTGGTTTCTCGCCGATCTTCATCGTTAAAATAAAGGGTCAAGCCCGCCCCCGAGCCCACTACTGACGGAAATAATTTATACAATCATTGATAATCACTGCGGATTTCGACCTTTTACGCTATTAATCTGCATATGAGACTAGATTTTTAAGTTGACGAGAATTGGCGAAGACTGGACTCTGGATAGCGTAACCACCGGTATATTTTTACAGGAACGCCGTAAACCATCCATGGACGCTCTCGCGCGACATCCATGTCGCACAAGGCCCTGTAAAAATATACCAGCGGTTACGCCTATAATATTAGGCTGTCTCGGGTGGAAGGGCTCAAAACCTTATTTTTCAGGGACGAAAAATGAGAGCGTAGAAGGATGTATCCACAGCGTGTTTTGAGCGCTTTCACGCGAGATTGCCCGACACTATTTAGAGAGCTTATTTTTGTGCAATAATTGAAGGTTATAAATTATAACTGGTAGTAGTGGGCTCGGGGAACGAAATCTATCGGCCAATGTTTACTGAATTTCATGGAGTCTCGTTCGAATGGATCCCGGATCGAGGTCCGGGATGACGAATCTTCAGATCCCAGTTCGGGGTTCGGGATGACGAATCTTTACCCTTTACTGCCCTGCGCCGCGCTGCATATAGTTTATTTTATTCTCGATTAACAAATTCATGATGCGGGAAAACTCACTGTCCTCGGCATAGGGCCCGAGCATGACTCGATACCAGGTATCGTCGTTGACAACCGCGGATTCTACCCTGGCTTCGAGACCAAGAAACGCGAGCCGCGCCTTGCGACTGTCCGCATCTTCCGGGCTTTGAAACGATCCAACCTGCAATAAAAACCGATCCTCTACCTCCTTGTTGATACTTGGATTTTCGATCGCCTCGCGTTCCTGCTCCGAAATCGGGATATCGAGGATTCGATCCGGTAGCACCGAATAAAAGTCGATCCTGGGCTTAGTGGTGCTTTCAGTACTGGTTTCGGGTTGCGGGCCCGTTTCTCCATTGCGCACGACTTTCTGATCCAGAAAAACGATAAATACCGCAAACAGACCGATCATCATAAACAGGGAAACCCAGACCCAGGTAGATGTCGACTGCTGCTTATCTGTCATTACATTTTTTCCGGCGCCGAAACACCCATCAACTTAAGACCATTTTGTAGAACCTGGCGAACCGTGCTGGCCAAAGCGATACGCGCATCGCGCAATTCTACATCGGCCACTATAAACTGATGCGCGTTGTACCACGAGTGAAACTGATTAGCCAGATCACGTAAATAATTCACCACGATATGTGGCTCTCGACGTATTGCGGCTCGCTGAATCCGATCCGGAAAAAACCCTAGCTGCCTGATTAGCTGCCGCTCGTGTGCGTTATCAAGCCGACTCAAATTAGCCTCCGGCAAATTCAGGCTCAGGCCCTTTTCTTCGCACTGGCGCCGCACGCTGCAAATTCGTGCGTGTGCATATTGCAGGTAGTAAACCGGATTATCGTTCGATTGTTCGCGCGCCAGGTCGAGATCGAAATCCATATGCTGATCGGCCTTGCGCATCACATAAAAAAACCGCGCCGCATCCTGCCCCACGTCTTCGCGCAATTGTCGAAGCGTGACGAATTCTCCTGAACGCGTCGACATGGATACCTTGCTGCCTTTCTCGTACAGGTTGGCGAATTGAACCAGTCGTATCTCAAGCCGGTCGGCGTCGTATTCGAGCGCGCTGAGCGAAGCCTTGACGCGGGTAATATAACCGTGGTGGTCGGCCCCCCAGATATTGATCACGCGGTCGAACCCGCGCTCAAACTTGTTCATATGGTAGGCAATATCTGAAGCGAAATAGGTGGTCTGGCCATTGTCCCGCTTTACCACGCGATCTTTTTCATCACCGAAATCGGTCGATCGGAACCACCAGGCGCCATCTTTCTGGTACACATGGCCATTTTCAGTGAGTCGCTCGATCGCGGCTTCGACCTGCCCTGCGTCTGCAAGCGAACGCTCCGAAAACCATGCGTCGTAGTCGACCCCGAATGCATGCAAATCCCTGCGAATCACGTCGACCAGGGTATCGAGGGCAAGATCGAATACGATACGATAGTCTTCCTCGCCGAGCAGGGTTCTCGCATTCGCAATCAAGTCGTCGATGTGTTTTTCCCTGTCGCCTTTGGGTGCGTCTGCGCACACCTTATCCATCACCTGATCGTTACCGCGTTGAAACCGGTCTCCATGCTCGCGGTGCAGCGTGGCGGCGATATCCCAGACATAATCGCCCTGGTAACCATTGCTCGGGAACACGATTTCAACCCCGCAAAGTTCGAGATAACGCAGCCAGGTCGAGGTCGCTAGTATATCCATCTGGCGACCCGCGTCGTTGACGTAATATTCTCTTTGTACCTCGTAGCCAACGTAGGCCAGCAAGTTGGCCAGGGTAGCGCCGTAGTCTGCTCCGCGTCCATGCCCGACGTGCAACGGCCCGGTAGGATTGGCAGAAACAAATTCCACCTGGATTTTTTCACCCCGACCGAAATCACTTCGTCCATAGTCCTTAGCTTGCTGCAAAATCTGGAATACGACCGAATGGCCAGTGCCGCTGGTGACAAAGAAGTTGATAAATCCAGGGCCGGCCACTTCGATTTTATCGATCGCATCGTGGCTGGATAAATGCTCGACGATCTGGCTTGCGAGTTCCCGTGGGGGTTTAGCCGCCGCCTTCGCGAGCATCAGGGCAATATTGCAGGCAAAATCCCCCTGCCCGGGTTCCTTGCTCGGTGTTACCTGAATCGCGGGTTTCAGTTCGGCCGGTAGCTGCCCGGACTGCTGCAAATCCAGCAATGCCTGCTCGATCAAATCGTATATAACCTGCTTCAAGAATTAATTCACCCGCAGCTTTCCGACCAAAAAATATTGCGCGATTCTACATGCTAGGAGACACAGACAAAAGAGCCTGGCTCGCATTTTACCGTCATGGGGCCACCGCCTGCGTGCAACAGGTGGGCTAAACGTCAAATGCATCGACATCGATCACCCATTTGACCGAATGCGTGCTGGGGACGTTTTTAATTTCAGGCATCGCCTCGCGCAATGCCGCGCGTAACTGCTGGATATTATCGCCCATCAGGCAAAGCTGTGCCCGGTACCGCCCGATGCGGCGCGTCATCAACGCAGGAATGGGACCGATACATTTTAGCCGACGTTTTTGCACGCTCGTTTGCAGGCACTGGCCGATTTGCTCCAGCCGGGCCATCGCCTGGTCCAGGCTGAGCGCATCGGCTCGAAAAATCACTACGCGTGAATAAGGCGGGAAACCCAGCATCCGGCGTTCCTGCAGGATAGAACCGGCAATATCGCGATAAGGTTTGTTCACCAGCGCCTGCATCAGCGGATGTTCGGGAAATCGAGTTTGAATCAGGGCTTCTCCTTTGCGGTCGCCCCGGCCCGACCGGCCACCCACCTGGAACGCGGTTTGCGCCAGCCGTTCGGTAGACCGGTAGGAGGCGCTAAACAGGGCCTGATCGGCGTCGAGAATCACGCTGAGCGTGATGCCCGGGTAATCGTGTCCCTTGGCGATCATCTGTGTTCCGATCAGCAAACAGGGTTCACCTTCGTGCAGCTTTCCGATTTGCCGGGCGAACTCGTCGCGCGACCTGACCGAGTCGCGATCGATCCTGATCACTGGATATTGCGAAAAACGCTGCTTCAATCCCTGCTCCAGTTGTTCGGTGCCTATGCCATAGTGTTTGATATCGCCATGGCCGCATTCAGGACAGGCAGCCGGCAACCCTTCGGCATACCCACAGTGATGGCATAACAACTGGTTGAGCGAGTGGTGCAGCGTCAGCCTCGAATCGCATTGCCCACAGTTTGCCTGCCAGCCGCATTCGTGGCACATCACCACTGGTGCGTAGCCACGGCGGTTCAGGTACACCAGCACCTGCCCTCGTTGCGACAGATGCTGCTCCATTCGTTGGTACACCACAGGAGAACAGCCAGACTCTAACCGGGTATGGCGCAGGTCAATCAACCGCAGTTGAGGCGGCGCGTAAGCTGTCGGCCTGTGCAATAAGCGGTAAAGATAATAGTGTTCGCGCGTGCAATTATGCAGGCTCTCCAGCGATGGTGTCGCGGACCCCAGCACAATCGGGATGCCGAGCATTTGCGCACGCTTGATCGCGACGTCCCTGGCGTGATAGCGAACACCGTCTTCCTGTTTGTACGAACTATCGTGTTCCTCGTCGATCACGATCAGGCCCAGCCGATCGCATTGCGAAAACAGGCAGGATCGTGTACCGAGCATGATATTGACGTCTCCCCGCCGAAACCGGTCCCATGCCTGAAAGCGCTGCCAGTCGGTCATGCCGGAATGCGAGCTGACGAACTGCTCTCCAAAGCGCTGCTCCACACGTTCGATAAGCTGCGTGGTAAGACCTATTTCCGGCACCAGGTAAATAACCTGCCTCTGTTGCGCGAGCTGATCCCGAATCAGGTGAAAATAGACTTCAGTTTTACCGCTGCCGGTAATGCCGTCGAGCAAATGAACCGAAAAATCCCTTAGCCTGCTGGTGAGTTCGTTATACACCTGCGATTGTTCCCGGTTTAGTTCGGTTGCCGCCTGCAGTATTGAGCCGGTAGTTGCGGGTTTTGACCAGTCCCATTTGATCGCCTGTTTAGATTCCAGAGCGCGGGCAGGGGCATGCCAGCCAGCATTGATTGCCCTCAACTGAACCGCATTCAGGCCGTCGGGCGCCTGTTCGATTGCCACCAATAATTCGTACTGGCGCGGAGACCGTTTACGCAGGCGCTCGCGTAATTCGGCCTCTACTGGCAGGGCGCGCCAGTACCTGAC
>JBGMRM010000006.1:8549-16668 GCA_048061415.1 Gammaproteobacteria bacterium
CCGCGTGGGCCTGACTTGCTTCGCGCTGCGCAGATATCCTGGCAGGCACTGGAACAGCACCTCTCCCGGCGGCTGCAGGTAATACTCTGCCATCCATTGCGACAGGGCCATCATGTGTTCGGATAGTACAGGGGTATCGTCCAGGCATTCGGTCGCGGTCCTGATTCGCTCGGGGGGAATATCGCTAGCGTCTTTGGTGGACAATAAAATGCCCTTCTTCCTGCCCTGCCCAAAGGGCAGGCGATAGCGCAGGCCCGCTTTCGCCTGTGCCTGCTCTGTTATGGCATAATCAAACACCCGGTACGCTGGAATGGCGATGGCAAACGAAGCAAAACACGCGGGAGACTTTTCCAGCAATGCGATATCCCGGGAAGAAAAGACCATGATACTTTATCTGTTGGGTTCACACAGCAAATCCGGCACAGGAATTGAATATATCCGGAGCCCTGGCGTGGCGCGCCGGGGGTCCGGATTTTTGAAATTGTTAAAGAAAATTCTAGTATACGAGCGCTAACTTATTAAGATAACTGGATAAAATTGGTTATCCACATATTCTGTGGATAAGTCTGTGCATGAAATGCGGGAAAAATGGCGGGAAGCGCGCGAAGCCTTGCTTTCGATTAAATTGCTCAATATTGCATCGGTTTCTATTTTTCCTTTAAATACAGTAGCTTATCGCTTTGGTACAATTTTGGGTCAAGCCTGTGGTTGGCCATCATTCGGGTGAGTCCCAAACCACTTTCCAATGTGCATATCTTTTTCTGTCAAGTCATTTTTGATCGTTTTTCAATTATTAATTTCTATTATTCAGGAGTTAAAAATTGGCATTTGCTATTACATCGAATAATCACTGCCTGCCAGTTCCAGACACCCATCAGTGACATTGATGGGGCAGACGACTACACTGACCGCTTTTCGCAAGACAGCCAATAGATGCCAGCCAAAACAGCCGTCTTACTGACTAATCTCGGCACCCCGGACACCCTCAGCCTGGCTTCGGTAAAGCTATTTTTAAAACACTTTCTCTCAGACCCGAGGGTGGTGGAGATCCCGCGCCTGCCCTGGTGGCTAATACTCAATCTTATTATCCTGCCATTCCGTAGCCCCAAAACCCTGCGGGCTTATGAGCGCGTCTGGACCGACGAAGGCTCCCCCCTGATGGTTTACGCGTTAAGGCAGCAATCGGCCCTGCAACAAAAGCTCGCCAGCGAAGTCCCAGTGGCTTTGGCGATGCGCTACGGCAATCCATCGTTCGAGACGGTTATCGCCAAGTTTATGGAATCAGGCCTGAATCGGCTCGTCGTGCTACCACTCTACCCACAAAATTCTGCAACCACGACCGCCACCACGTTTCACCATCTGGCCGATACCCTGGCGAAATATCCCAGGCTGCCCACGGTGCATTTTATCGACAGTTACTTCGAGTACCCAGCCTATATCGAGGCGCTTGCCCAGTCGGTTCGCGATCACTGGGAAAAGTCGGCAACCCGGAATCATTTGCTCATGTCCTTTCATGGGCTGCCACAGGCCAACGTCGACCGTGGCGACCCGTATTACAGCCAGTGTCAACGAACTGCAGGCCTGCTGTCCGATCGACTGGGCCTCGATAAATCGCTCTGGTCCCTGTGCTTTCAGTCTCGTTTTGGCAAACAGGTCTGGTTGAAACCCTACACTTCGCAAATCCTCGGTGAACTCGCCGCGAGTGGAACCAAAGCTGTAGATGTTATATGCCCGGGATTTTCGACCGACTGCCTGGAAACACTCGACGAAATACAAATCGAATACCGCGATTTCTTCATGCAGCAGGGTGGCGAGCAATTCCACTATATTCCCGCGCTCAATGACGATGACGAGCACATCGAGATGATGCATACATTGCTCAAACCTTATTTAACTACCGGCGAATATTAATTGAGAATGTTGACCCTGTCGGCCTGGGCGGCCATGATTTTCCGGATGGGTTTTTACTTTACGCCACGATTACAGATGATGCCTGTTAACTTGCTACTCGTTGAATCAATAGTAGTCTGCGATGTCTACAAACCCTGTCGGTAGCCTGTTGCTATCTACCAACAATAAAAGAGTTCTAAATCATGTTTAAATCTTTCTTTCCGAATCCCAAATTGTTCTTCACTTCTGTCGTCGTTTATTCAGCCATTTGCAGCTTTATCTGGTATGGATTCAACGAGCAGATTGGGGCGTTTTTAGGCTTTGACCTGTCACCATCGGAACCCGTGATCGGTCTGGGGCATTTTACCACGGACTCTTTTTTACTATTTTATATTTACTATATTGTTAGCACCGGACTGTTCGCGGTATTCTGGTTCAGGGTTTCAAAACACCCATGGCAATGGTGGTCTATCGTCGGTTCGGCGTTTATTTTATTTTCCACCTACTTTTCCGTGCAGGTATCGGTTGCAATCAATAACTGGCGCCGGCCTTTTTTCGATCTGGTTCAGAACGCCCTGGGTAATTCGGCATCAGAAGCATCTGAAATTACAACAATCACTCGATCAGAAGAAGCCATCGCGTCGATTACCAGTGAATTGTTCGACCTGATCATTATTTTTTCTGAGATCGCATTCCTGGCTATTTTCTTATTTGTAGTCACCCGATTTTTCGTCAGCCACTTTATTTTTCGCTGGCGTACAGCGATGAATGATTACTACACCGCACAGTGGAAACAGGTTCGGCATATTGAAGGCGCATCGCAGCGTATACAGGAAGACACCATGCGGTTTGCTGAAATTATGGAAAGTCTGGGGGTTTCGATTGTCGATGCAGTGATGACGCTATTCGCATTTCTGCCCGTGCTTTGGGCGCTATCAAAATATGTAACCGAGTTGCCCATTGTCGGGGTAATTGCCTACCCCCTGTTTGTCGCTTCACTGGTATGGTCTATTTTTGGCACCGGTTTGTTAGCGATAGTCGGTATAAAACTACCGGGGCTGTTTTTTAAGAACCAACGGGTTGAAGCCGCTTTTCGTAAGGAACTGGTATACGGTGAGGACGATGCTTCACGTGCACAACCCGCTACGCTCAAAGAGCTGTTCGCTAACGTACGCAAAAACTACTTTCGCATATACTTTCACTATATGTATTTTAATGTCGCGCGCATGCTATATATCCAGGCCGACAACATATTTGTCTATATTCTTCTGATACCGACCATTGCTGCCGGCGCCATTACCTTCGGTATATTGCAACAAATACTGACCGCGTTCAATCAGGTCAGTAATTCGTTTCAATACCTGGTCAATTCCTGGACGACCATCGTCGAATTGCTGTCGGTTTACAAGCGTCTGACTTCTTTCGAGTCAGCGATAAAACATGAACCGTTGCCGGGACTCGATGCGGCAATGTTATAAAATTTTTTTATCCCGATAGACATTCATGTGCCTGATTCTATTTGCATTACACCAGCAGGATGAATTTCCGTTAATCGTGATCGCTAATCGCGATGAGTATTACGCGCGCCCGACCGAAACAGCGCACTGGTGGGGAGACGAGCCCAATATATTCGCCGGTCGTGACCTGAAAGCGATGGGAACCTGGATGGGTGTTAATCGATCCGGTCGTTTTGCCGCGGTAACCAACGTACGCGAACCCGGTGCCGGCACACCCGCTTTACTGTCGCGCGGCGATTTGCCACGAGGATTTTTGAGCAGCAACGAACCGGTAGACTCCTACCTGGAGCGTATCGGTTCCGATGCAAATGCCTATGCCGGGTTCAATTTATTACTGGGTGACAGCAACGGGCTAAGATTTTATTCCAACCGGCAGGCTGACACGCTCAGTATTACGCCCGGCATTTATGGCATCAGCAATGGGAAGTTTGACGAACACTGGCCCAAACTCGAGAGTGGTAAAGCGGCGCTAGCAGAGGCGCTGCGACAGGGTATCGATGACGAGAGCCTGATGCGGATATTAACGGACGACGCGCCGGCGCAGGATCACGCCCTGCCGAAGACCGGCGTACCGCTCGATATCGAGCGCATGTTATCGAGCCGGTTTATCCGTTCGCCCGACTATGGAACACGCGCCTGCAGTGTGGTCCGCTTCAGCCGCGGCAGGCAAATCAGCTTCGTCGAACAAAATTTCGGCAGCGCCGGAGAGATCGATATCAAAGTCAGCGAAGAGTTTCAGATACAAAGTTAAGGACAATGCGCATGGCAAGGTGGGCTGCCATCAAGTCACAATAAATGCCCTGTCATCGGCAAGTTTAAATGGATCCCGGATCAAGTCCGGAATGACGAAGAGGGAAAAGCCGTCATCCCGGACTTGATCCGGGATCCATTGACCCGAGACTCCAGTACGATCCGTAGGCCTGGTTGGATAGATTCCGGCTCGGGGGCCGGAATAACTGTTTCTTTAGGCAACGCTATCGAATTTGAAGAGTTCCTGGCTATTCCGATGTAATATCTCGATTAACTCCGATTCGGCGATATGACGTAACTCGGCCATAGTGGATAAATGCTCGACGATATAGGCCGGCTCGTTAAGCTCCCCCCGATGATTGGTGCCGGGTTGATCCGGTGCATCCGATTCCAGCAGCAACCCATGGTCGGGCGCCTGCGCCACCACCGCGCGTAATTTTTTCGCCCGTTCGAATCCAACCGTCGCTGCGATGCCGAGCTTGAAGCCCAGATCGATTAATTGCTGTGCCTGCTGCAGGCTGCCGGAAAAACTGTGGATCACCCCCGACAGCGGCGTATTTTTTTTCAACAGGCCGATTACCTGATCCATCGCCCTGCGCACATGCACGATCACCGGCAGTCGATAATTTTTGGCCAGCTGCAATTGCTCGCAAAACAATTGCAATTGCCATTTTTCATCGACCCGAGAGTGAAAAAAATCCAGCCCACATTCCCCGACCGCAAGCGGCTTTTCACGATCCAGCCACTCGTCGAGCTCACGCAAATGCGCCGCCTGGTGTTGCTCGATAAACATCGGATGCAGGCCATAAGCCGGATACATTCCCGGGTAGGCTTCGGCCACCTGCTTTACCTTCGGCCATCGATTAGCGGTGGTCGAAGGAATGACGATATGATCGATACCCTGAGCCCGCGCGCGTTCCACGACGCTGTCCCGGTGCTGTTCGAATCGATCGTCGTCCAGGTGGCAGTGGCTATCGATCAGCGGCATAAAGCTTCATTTCGTTTCGCAATCAGGTCGGCTATGATCGGGTTAAAAATAATATCCATCGCCATCCCCATCTTGCCGCCGGGTACAACAATGGTATTACGGCGCGACATGAAGGACCTGTCTATCATGGATAGCAGGTTAGAAAAATCGGTATTACGAATATCCGGGTTTCGAAACCGGATCACCACAAAGCTTTCATCCAGCGTCGGTATGTCGCGGGCAATAAACGGGTTCGAGGTATCGACCGTCGCTACGCGTTGGAAGTTAATATCGGTTTCGGAAAACTGCGGCGTAATATACTTAACGTAATCGGGCATACGGCGCAGGATAGTCTCGACGATCACGTCCTCGCTGTAACCCCGCTCGGCATTGTCGCGATGAATTTTTTGAATCCACTCGAGGTTGACTACAGGCACAACCCCAACCTTCAGGTCGACATATTGGGTCAGGTCGACCTTGTCGGTTTTTACCAGACCGTGCAGGCCCTCGTAAAACATCAGGTCGGTTCCAGGCTCGACGTCTTCCCACGGGGTGAATTGCCCTGCCTCCAAATCGAGCCCCAGGCGCTGGTTATGTTCTGCGACTTCGTCGTCATTGTGCAGGTAGAAACGTTTTCGCCCACCCCCGGTTTCACCATAGGTTTTGAATAACCGCTCCAGCGTTTCAAACTGGTTGGCCTCCGACCCGAAATGGCTAAAGTTTTTCCCCGCGCCGGTAGCCTGGTCCATTTTGCTTTGCATCGTGTTTCTATCGTATCGATGGAAACTGTCACCTTCGATCACCACCGAGCTTAACTTTTGACGGAAGAAAATCGACTCCAGCGCTTTTTGCACGGTCGAGGTGCCCGCGCCCGATGAACCTGTTATTACAACGACCGGATGTTTTCGCGACATGGTTTCTCCACCCTGACTCCCCGGATCAACGATCCTGGATCATATCAACCGATTTTAACGACTTTTAGTTTTAATCGCTAACCGAGCTACGCCCAATATTTATATTCATCTATCTCAAGCGGGTTATGCAGCAGGCCTTCAATTTGTGTAAACTAGCAGGGTTGATGTCTGGTCGCATCCACTATCATCCCATGACTCCGGGGAGTTAATCCTGGCGAAGGTCAGAGACAGCGGAAAATCCGCTTCCTGCATTTGCCACTAGCCCGTATTTATTAGAAAACCGCCCAGAAGAGGCTACAAACAAAGCTTGATTAGGTTCACTAAATCACAAAATATAAAATGGGTGGCCGCGCTCTTTTTTGCCATTGCGGCCTGGGAAATTGCCCAGGTGGTACCGAGCATCGAAATCGCCTGGGTAAGCGCCTTACTGATCTTGACGATTTACCTGTTTTCATTCGAAATCCTTAGCGTTGACGAGGCAGCCATCTCGATCATGGTATTGCTCGGATTAACCTCTTTGCTGGCGCCGATAATGGGGCTCGAACAGGGCTTGGTTTCGACCCAGAACCTGTTCGATGGTTTCTCCAGCAATGCGGTGATGTCGATCATCGCAATCATGATTATTGGCGCCGGACTCGACAAGACCGGCATCATGAGCAGGGTCGCTGTATTCATTTTGAGTATCGGTGGCACCACTGAAAAACGAATTATTCCAATTATTTCAGGCACCGTGGGCAT
The DNA here is from genome assembly GCA_048061415.1 of Gammaproteobacteria bacterium. Lineage (GTDB taxonomy): Bacteria > Pseudomonadota > Gammaproteobacteria. Next base: position 15,326 of record JBGMRM010000006.1, read on the forward strand.
CATTTCATCGTTCATGCAAAATGTTGGCGCCGCAGCGCTGTTCCTGCCGGTGGTTAGCCGTATATCGGCCCGTTCCGGGTTGCCGATGTCGCGCCTGCTGATGCCGATGGGCTTCACTGCGATCCTCGGTGGTACTATGACCATGGTGGGTTCCTCGCCCCTGATCCTGTTGAATGACTTGATGCTGGCCTCGAATACAGCGCTTCCTGCCGACCAGCAAATGCAAACCTGGAGCCTGTTCTCGGTTACTCCGATCGGCCTGGCGCTGGTATCCACGGGTATTATTTATTTCGTTGTCGCCGGCAAATACGTACTGCCGCGCGCATCGGCCGACAGCAAGACCCAGATTGCAGGTAGTGCCAAATACCTGGAGGAAGTCTACGGCGTCGACTACTCGCTGTTCGAAGTCACCGTACCGGCCGGCAGCCTGCTGGTAGGCCAGGTACTGGACGATGTAGAAACCAAACACAAAATTCGTATCATCGCGATCAAGTCTTCCGGGGCAGGCATGCGCGCCAGCCGGGGCGACCTGTCGCGCGATGTCGACATTACCGAAGACTCGGCGCTCGGTATCCTGTGCTCCCCCGGCCATTTGAAGGATTTTGTCGATGCTTACGGGCTCGTCATCCAGAAGGGTCTGCGCGCATTCTCCGAGGCCCTGTCTTCAAGCCAGGTGGGTATTGCGGAAGTCGTTATACCGCCCGGCTCGTCACTGCTGGGCAAGAGTGCGCGCGATGTCTGGATGCGTAAGGTATATGGGATCGCACTCGTCGCACTGCATCGCGGCGGGGAAACCATGGTCGAAGGCGAAAATATCCGCGATATTCCATTCGAAACCGGCGATACACTACTGGTCCACACGACCTGGAAAGCACTCGCATACCTGGAAAAAGACAGGAATTTCGTCATCGTCACCACCGAGTATCCGCGCGAGGAAACACGCCCTAACAAGGTCGGCTGGGCCGGGTTCTTTTTTGGCCTCGCCTTGTTCATGGTGTTATTTACCGATCTGCGCCTGTCGGTGGCACTGCTAACCGGCGCGATCGGAATGGTTTTGTCCGGGGTGTTAAAAATTGAAGAAGCCTACGATTCGGTATCCTGGAGCACCGTGTTCCTGCTCGCGAGTCTGATTCCCCTGGGTCTCGCAGTCGAAACCAGCGGTACTGCAAAATGGATTGCCGAGCAAACGCTGCTGGTAGTCGGCCAAATGCCTATCTGGGTGATCCAGTCGGCGATAGCGGTACTGTCGACATTCTTCACCCTGGTGATGTCGAATGTCGGCGCCACGGTGCTGCTGGTTCCGCTCGCTGTCAACATAGCCATCGGAGGCGATGCCCACCCGG
>JBGMRM010000007.1:0-15439 GCA_048061415.1 Gammaproteobacteria bacterium
GGTAAAGCTTTTATACCTGGCGGTGGGTATCTGATGACGGACGAGGAATTCCTTGCTAAAGGTTTTTGATGCTTCGAGCTGTGCGGCCGCCGCGCTGGGCCCAAAAATTTGTAATCCAGCCCTGCTGAAAAGATCTACGATTCCGCATACCAGCGGCATTTCAGGGCCAACGATGGTCAGGCCTATACGTTCCTTCTGTGCAAACTCGAGTAAGGCCTTAAGATCTTCGGCGCCTACATCGATGTTGGTTATTCCCGGTTCCTGTGCGGTGCCGGCATTGCCTGGCGCGACGAATACACGATCAACCAGGTGAGATTGCGCGGCTTTCCATGCCAGTGCGTGTTCGCGTCCACCGCCCCCTACGACCAATACTTTCATGCTAAGCCCCGGGTTTAACTAAGCGGCCAATATGCTGCTATCAATGCCTGAAATGGCGCATGCCGGTAAATACCATCGCCATGCCATGCTCATTTGCCGCGGCGACAACTTCATCGTCGCGCATCGACCCCCCAGGCTGAATTACGGCAATGATTCCAGCGTCGTGTGCGGCATCTATGCCGTCGCGAAACGGGAAAAAAGCGTCCGATGCCATCACCGAACCCTGCACCTGCAGATTGGCGTGCTCTGCCTTGATTACCGCGATACGGGCGCTGTTAATACGTGACATTTGCCCTGCGCCAACGCCGATAGTCATCTGATCCCTGGCGTAGACAATAGCATTTGACTTGACGAACTTCGCGACGCGCCAGGCGAATAATAAATCGTCCATTTGCTGATCGTCCGGCTTCAATTCGGTCACTACTTGCAGGGAATCGTAGAGTTTGTCATCGGCGTCCTGAACCAGCAACCCACCGTTGACCCGCTTGTAGTCGAGCCGATAGCCCTGGTCCTGCCATTGTCCACAACGGAGCAGGCGAATATTTTCCTTGGATGAGACGATTGCGACAGCCTCGTCGTCAACCTGCGGTGCGATTATCACCTCGACGAACTGGCGTTCGACGATGGCTTTTGCCGTCGCTGCATCGAGAGTCTGATTGAAGGCTATGATACCCCCGAATGCGGATTCAGGATCGGTGCTAAATGCCCGCTGGTAGGCGTCGTGGATGTTAGTAGCCACGGCAACACCGCAGGGGTTGGCATGCTTTACGATTACGCAGGCAGGTTGCTGAAACTGCCTGACGCATTCGAGCGCAGCATCGGTGTCGCCGATATTATTAAAAGACAGGGCTTTGCCCTGCAGTTGGGTGGCGGTGGCAATACAGGGCTCTGGAATTTTCGCTTCGACGTAAAATGCCGCTTTCTGGTGGGGATTTTCGCCATAGCGCATAGTTTGCGCGTGCTGAAACTGAAAGTTGATCGTACGTGGAAATTGACTGTCTTCGGGTTTTTGTACCCTGCGACCAAAATAGTTAGCGATTGCGCCGTCGTAGCTTGCGGTATGTTCATAGGCCTTTATGGCGAGTGAAAATCGGGTCTCTTCGCTCAGGCTGCATTCGTTACTGGTCAATTCGTTCAGCAAGGCGGGGTAGTCGGCGGGATCGACCACCACCGTGACGCTGGCGTGGTTTTTTGCCGCGGCGCGCACCATCGCCGGACCGCCGATATCGATATTTTCGATCGCATCTTCGAGTGTGCAATCCGGGTTAGCAACGGTTTTCTGAAATGGGTATAAATTGATCACGACCATGTCAATCGGCTCGATATCGTGGGCTTTCATGACTGCGTCGTCGATGCCACGTCGCCCCAGGATGCCACCGTGAACTTTTGGATGCAGGGTTTTGACGCGACCATCCATCATTTCCGGAAAACCGGTGTAGTCGGCTATTTCGGTGACAGGGATATCGTGCTGAGATATCAGCTTCGCGGTACCGCCGGTAGAGAGAAGCCTTACCCCGTTAGCGTGCAGGGTCTGTGCGAGTTCGGCCACCCCCGACTTATCGGAAACACTGATTAACGCACACCTGACAGGTTGAGCAGATTGAGTCATTTTGTCGGATCAAAAATTTCGAGCTAAGTAATTGGCTAAATCAGTGATCTATTTGATATTGCCGGAGCTTTTTGCGTAGTGTACCGCGATTAATGCCGAGATAAGAGGCGGTTCTGGATTGATTATTATCGCAGTGTCGTAGCACGGTCCGGAGCATTGGTTGTTCGATCTCTGCGATTACAGTTTCGAACAGATTGCAGGGAATTTCGCCGTCCAGGTCTACCAGATAACGTGAAATCGCCTGCTCGACCGATTGCTGTAACGAGCTTTTATGCTTCTTGTTTTTCACGAAGCCTTACCATTAATTCCCCCTAAGAAATCTCATGACGCTTTGGCAAGCTGTTCCGGAATCCATTGCTCCAGGCGGTTTTCGATAATATTCAACTGGTTTTCGGGGGTAGTAGCCTGCATGAGTGCAGGCTTGATCAAACTATAATTTTTACTTTGCCCCAGTTGCCAGTTAATGTGCTTGCGTGAGATCCGTACCCCGTTATGCTCCCCGTAAAACGCATATAAATTTTTAACATGGCTTAGTAGCCATTGTTGTTTTTGTTCGGCTGTTGGTTCTTTCGCCAATTGTCCGGTCGCAAGATAGTGATCGATCTGCTGAAAAATCCACGGCCTGTGCTGCGCTACGCGGCCTAGCATGATAGCATCCGAGGCGGTGAAGTTCACGATCATTTTTGCTTTTTTCGCGCAACATATATCACCATTGGCAATGACCGGGATGCTTACCGTCCGTTTAACATCGCGAATGCTCTGGTATTCGGCCTCGCCGAGAAATTTGTCTTCTCGCGTACGCCCGTGAATGGTCAAAGCCTGAATACCACAGTCTTCGGCAATTTTTGCTATTTCGAGCACATTCCTGTTTTCACGCGACCAACCGGTGCGCATTTTTAGCGTTACCGGCACTGACACCGCATTTACCACCCTGGACAGGATATCCCGTACCAGCACGGTGTCTTTGAGTAATGCGGATCCGGCATCAATTTTACAAACTTTTTTCGCCGGGCAGCCCATATTGATATCGATGATCTGCGCGCCGTGGTCGACGTTATATGCGGCCGCTTCGGCCATCATTTTGGGAATACCACCGGCTATCTGGACAATAACGGGACCCGGCTCGCCGGTATGGTCCATACGCAACCTGGTCTTGCGGCTTTGTCTCAAATCCGGGCGGCTGGTGATCATCTCTGAGACCGCCATTCCTGCGCCGAGCGAACGGCAAAGTTGGCGAAATGGACGATCGGTCACGCCAGCCATCGGTGCAAGCACCAGGCGATTCTGGAAGGTATAGGGTCCAATGCTAAACGACATAACGCGATATTATCTGTTTCTATGCGGAACGCGATTATAGCTAATAGTGCGTGTACAGACCATTCGGCTCGGGTCGATATGCCTACGCCCCCTGTTCCTGTCCGGGCATATCGGATGGATCGTCGTCCTCGGATTGTTTTCTACGAGTCGATGGATCGGGGGAACCGCATTCGACGAATATTCGTTTGGTACAGGTGGCGCAGATTTCCTTATCCAGCCGGTCGAAGATTTCGGAAATCGCTTCAGACTTTGAGTCGAAAATATTCTCCTGTCCAATTTCATCTGAATAACCACCTCTGTCCATAACTTTGGCGGCCCTGTCTTTCAACCGATAAAGATATAATCTTCCACCCATTTTGCGTCTTTCTCTGGCTTCGCTCGCCAGTAATTCTGCCCCGGCGACATCGACCTGACTAATCCCCTTGGTCAATAACAGCAGGTGTTTTTGCTCAGGGTAGTGTTCCCGGTATCGCCTGAGCAATTCTCCGACGTGGGAAACCGAGCCAAAATACAGCGAATCTTCCAGTCGCAGCATTTTAAATTGTGGGCACTCGGGCAGGGTCAGGCCTATTTTGAACTTTCGGTTTCTGGAATCTCCATCGGGGACGCGCGGTAAAAGCCTGGGACGGGACGTTCTGCGCAAGAATATCATCAGTGACAGGATAACGCCCAGAAGGATCGCGAATTCGAGCTTGAGGAATATCGTGCTGAAGAAAGTGACGGCTAAAATCACGGCCTCATTGCTGTCGGCGCGCAATATTTTTCTGATTTGAGCGAAATTGATCAGGCGCCAGGCGACCAGAATGAGTAAACCGGCCACGGCTGCTTTTGGTAAATACGAGGTTAGCGGAGCTACAGCGAGCACGATGATTATCAATAGCACACCGGCAAAAGCCGCCGCCATTGGGGTTCGAGCGCCAGCGTCGTAGTTGGCGCCGCTGCGATTGAAGGAACCTGTGGCGACGTAGGCCGAGAAAAAACTGCCCGCAATGTTAGACAGGCCCTGCCCGATAAACTCCTGGTTTCCTGAAATAGGCTGACCCGACTTAATCGAAATTGAGCGAGCGATAGAGACTGCTTCGGTCAGCGCAAATAATGTCATCGCCAAAGCGAGCGGTGCGAGGTCCCTTAATACTTCGAGTGAAAATAGAGGTGTTGAAAGTGGCGGTAGTTGCCGCGGTAAGGCGCCAACCATTTGAATACCGGTAAATTTTTCGCCGAATCCCAGATTCAGTAAAACAGCGAAAATACTCCCGACCACCAGCGCTACTATCATGCCGGGAAACCGGGGGTTTATTCTGTGCGCAAACACCCCGACAGTCAGTGTCAATAAAGCCACTACCGATGCGAGCGGGTGCAACGAATCCCAATGGGTGAAAAGGTAGGTGATATCCTGCGACAGGTGCTGACTGTCGTGCAGGTCGATACCCATGAATGTTTTCGCCTGTTTGGCTGCGATCAGGATAGCGGCGCCTGCGGTAAACCCTACTATTACGGAATGAGATATAAAGTTAACCAGGGTCCCCATACGCACCAGCCCCATGGTCAGCTGTATAACGCCAACCATGAAAGCGAGTGTGATTGCGAGCGCGATATACTGTTCGCTGCCAGGCATTGCTATCGCGCTCAGCGAAGAAAACATCACGATTGAAGCCGCCGTGGTCGGGCCTGATACCAGGTGCCATGACGAACCGAACAATGCAGCGATAATCGCAGGTATCATGCTCGTGTACAGGCCATACTCCGGTGGCATGCCTGCGATAGCCGCGAAAGCAACGCCCTGTGGCAATACGATGGCCGCACCGGTTAATCCAGCCATCAAATCTGCGTGCAAAGATTCCTTTGTCTGATTTTTGCCCCATCTCAGGAACGGAAATAACTTGTTTAATCGCGATTGAATGTTCATGTATACCAAATGTAAGTGTTAAAAATCAGTCTAAAAAAGCCTCAACACCAGTTCAAAATTACCTTGCCTGACTGACCAGAGCGCATCACGTCAAATCCAGCCTGAAATTCATCGATGTCGAATCGGTGCGTGATTACCGGATCCAGGTTTAAACCACTTTGAAGCAGGGCGGTCATCTTGTACCAGGTTTCAAACATTTCGCGTCCATAAATACCCTTGATGTTCAAACCCTTAAAAATAACCTGGTTCCAGTCGATCGCCGTGTCTCTGGGTGGGATACCCAGCAGCGCGACGCGACCGCCATGATTCATATTTTGCAGCATATCGTTAAAGGCCTGGGCATTGCCCGACATTTCCAGACCGACGTCAAAACCCTCCTGCATGCCGAGTTCGGTCATGACCTGATCGATCGATTCATTAGCTACGTTGATGGTGCGGGTTGCGCCGATCCTGTCGGCCAGTGCCAGGCGGTAATCGTTGACATCGGTAATGACCACGTGGCGCGCACCTGATCTTTGTGCAACGGCCGCCGCCATGATGCCAATTGGTCCGGCGCCGGTTATCAGCACGTCTTCTCCAACCAGTTCGAAGGACAAAGCCGTGTGGGTAGCGTTGCCAAGCGGGTCCAGGATGGCCGCGAGCTCGTCCGATATATCGTCTGGCAAGGGATAGACATTGCGTGCCGGAATTACCAGGAACTCGGCAAAAGCACCCGGCCGGTTGACCCCAACCCCTATGGTATTACGGCACAAATGCAGCTTGCCGGCACGGCAGTTCCTGCAAATTCCACAGACGATATGGCCTTCCCCCGACACCCGCTGACCAATTTCAAAACCACGCACATGGCTGCCCAGCTCGACGATTTCGCCGGAATATTCGTGGCCTATCGCCATTGGAACGGCGATGGTCTGGCGTGCCCACTCATCCCAGTTATAGATATGGATATCGGTGCCGCAGATAGCGGTCTTGTGGATTTTAATTCTTACGTCTTCAGAACCGCACTCGGGCGCCGCAATATCTTCCATCCAGATACCCTTTTCGGCCTTAGCTTTGACTAGTGCTTTCATAGTGATTCAATATAATTAATTGATGATTCCCAGGGCCTGGCCCACATGCTCAAACGCCGACAAAGCCTGATCGAGTTGCTCGGTTGTATGGGCGGCCGACATTTGTGTGCGGATGCGCGCCCTGCCTTCGGGGACTACCGGAAAGGAAAACCCGAGCACGTAAATACCGTGTGCGAGCAGTCGCGCGCCCATTTCGGTCGCGAGTTTTGCATCCCCCAGCATCACCGGAATAATGGGGTGCTCTCCAGGAAGTAGATCGTAGCCCAGCGATTGTAGTCCGTGGCGAAAATAAGCACTGTTGTTCCTGAGTTTTTCGCGCAATTCGGTGCTTTCACGCAGTAATTCGATAGCCCGAATACTGGCGGCGACGATAGACGGGGCGAGAGAATTCGAGAACAGATAGGGGCGCGACCGTTGGCGTAGCCAACTAATGATTTCCGCCCGGCTAGAGGTATAACCACCCGATGCGCCACCGAGCGCCTTGCCCAGAGTGCCGGTATATATGTCGATGCGTTCAGATACCCCAAAGTGCTCAGGTGTACCCGCGCCGCCCGGACCCATAAAACCAACTGCGTGGGAGTCATCGACCATGACCATTGCATCGTATTGCTCAGCGAGCTCGCAAATAGCCGGTAGATTGGCGAGAATACCGTCCATAGAAAATACCCCGTCGGTCGCTATCAGCCGGAATCGGTTGTCTCCCGCCTGTTTCAATTGCCGTTCCAGATCGGTCATATCGTTATTGCGGTAGCGCAATCGCCTGGCTTTGCAAAGGCGCACGCCATCGATGATGCTGGCGTGATTCAGTGCATCGCTGATGATTGCGTCCTGTTGATCGAGCAGGGTTTCGAACAGGCCGGTATTGGCGTCAAAGCAGGATGAATAGAGAATCGTATCTGCGGTGCCCAGAAACCGGCTGATTGACGATTCGAGTTGTTTATGCAGTGTTTGGGTGCCACAGATAAACCGCACCGAGGCCATGCCGAATCCATAAGCCTCGAAGGCCGTTTTAGCCGCATCTATAATCTGCTGGTTATCGGCCAGCCCGAGGTAGTTATTGGCGCAAAAATTCAAAACCTGACTGCGCCCATGATCGGTTTCAACTACTATAGAGGTCGATTGAGACGAATCGAGTACGCGCTCGCTTTTATATAACCCAAGGTCGCGTAATTTATCGATTTCCTGCCGCAGATGATCCAGGTATTGCTGGCTCATAGCATTCTAGCTATAACGATAAACACTTGAATAAGCCCTAAATAAATTCGAATTCGTAGGTCAGTGCATCGGTGCCGGGATCGATGATTTCCAGGCGAAACTGTACCGGGCTATCGGGCAGCATGACCGTTCGGTTCTTGTCGGATAGCAGATATTCGGCCGGGGTAAACAGCCGGTTCGCAGTTAGATTCCCCTGGAGGTCAAACAGGCTTACCAGCAGGCCAGGCAATTTTTGTTTAAACGGCGCCTGATTGACAAATGCGCCGGTGACCATCAGAGCGCCTGACTGTACCGGGTGCGTGAACAGGTTTCTTTCCAGCAGTTTTATCTGCCGGAGGCTCGAAAACTGCAATTCGTCGCAGGGTAGTAATTCGCATAGATTCGATACCTGTTGTTGAAATCGCGGATTTTCAATCAACTGGTAGCGTTGGTAGTAAATGACCTGCACGATGCTAAAGGTTAATAGCAGCAATACGCCAATTAGCCATAAAAACGGTGAAATACCGGAAAAGGCGCCGCGCTTGCTCCCATACATCGCTTCGCGCAGGCTAAGTTCGGGTTTTTTAGCAGATTCGGTTGCGGCTTCTTCAGTAAACTGTTGCAGGTAGTCAGGGGGTAATAATCCTTCAAAACTCTTGAGCGAATCCAAAGCGTCGAATACTTCGCCACATTCCCCGCAGCGGACCTTACCCAGGGCGCTTTTTAATTGCTGTTCGGTGACGCGAAAACGGCTGTGACACTGGTCACAACAGGTTTCCATGACGTCTCCGAGGTGGGCGCTTGAATACATATTCGTTAAACCTGATTTCGCGTTCCGCTAATACTGATCCAGTCATCACGGGTAGATGGTGGAGCCAGGTCGAAATAGGGCTGGTAAGCTAAGGTTATCTCATCAGCCTGGCTACTGAGAATCCCTGACAGTAGAATTTGCCCATCTTTTTTGACCCGGCGCGCAAATCTCGCTGCCATTTCGAGCAGTGGCGCCAGTAATATATTCGCGATCAGTAAATCGACTGTTCCTGTAGCCAGGTTTTCCGGTAAAGTAACATCAATTCTGTCAGGGGCGATTCCGTTTCCAGGCATATTATCCCGAGTAGCATCGAGCGCCTGTGGATCAATATCGACTGCCGCTACCCGGGATGCTCCCAGTTTACAGGCTGTGATTGCAAGAATGCCGGAGCCGCAGCCATAATCGACAACCGATTTTTTATTCAGGTTTTTATCGCTCAGCCAGGCGAGGCAAAGCGCGGTAGTCGGGTGGCTGCCGGTACCGAATGCGAGCCCGGGATCGAGTCGAATATTAATAGCGTCCGGGTCCGGAGGTTCGATCCAGCTCGGAACTACCCAGAGGTTTGGTGCGCATTGAATCGGTTCGAAATATTGTAAATGTACCCGCTCCCAGTCCTGATCGGCAATCTCGGTCTCGTTTAGGCTGGCGATCTGGTGAGGTGGTAATCGCTTTAGCAGCTCATTGTGTAGATATTTCAGAGACTGATTCTGTTCGAATAGACCTGTTACGCGCGAATGGTTCCAAATTGGGGTGTTGCCCGGCAGGGGTTCGTAAATCGGTTCGTCTTTTGCATCGGAGAGCGTGATGCTAAGCGCGCCGAGTGCGAGTAAGCTCGCTTCGGTTTGATCGAGTTCCGATGCTTTACACTGAACGCTGAGTTGCCACCAGGCCATGAGCGGGTTCTGACTAGCCAAGCCCTAATTTCTTTTCGAGGTAATGAATATTGGCGCCGCCCGCTATAAAATTCGCGTCACCGATGATCTCTATTTGCAGTGCAATATTGGTTTTGATGCCTTCGATTACTATTTCTGACAGTGCCCCGCTCATGCGAGCGATGGCCGATTCGCGCGAGTTACCGTAAGTGATTAGCTTGCCAATCATCGAATCGTAATAGGGGGGAACCGTGTAGCCGTTATAGATATGCGAATCCATGCGCACGCCGGGACCGCCGGGGGCATGGTATAGCGTAATCTTGCCGGGCGAAGGCAGGAAAGTCCTGGGGTCTTCGGCATTGATCCGACATTCGATCGCGTGACCATGCACCTGAATGTCTTCCTGCCTGTATCGCAGGGGGTTTCCGGCGGCGATCGAAATTTGTTCCTTGATGATATCTACCCAGGTGACCATTTCGGTTACCGGGTGCTCTACCTGTACGCGCGTATTCATCTCGATAAAATAAAATTCACCGTCTTCGTATAGGAATTCGAAGGTACCCGCGCCCTCGTAACCCATTTGAATGCAGGCTTTGGCACAGCGTTCGCCTATGGTCTTACGTTGCACCGGAGTGATTCCTGGCGCCGGCGCCTCCTCGACGACTTTCTGGTGGCGCCGTTGCATAGAACAATCGCGCTCGGCCAGGTGGATTGCGTTGCCGTGTGAATCGGCCAGTATCTGAATTTCGATATGCCGCGGTGTGCCCAGGAATTTCTCCATATATACGATATCGTTATTGAAAGCGGCTGCTGCTTCCGAGCGTGTTAGCTGTATCGAATTGAGCAGGTTGCCATCGGCATGCACCACGCGCATGCCCCGGCCACCGCCACCTCCCGCGGCCTTAATAATCACCGGGTAGCCAATTTTTTGACCCAGTTCGAGATTTCTTTCTTCGTCGTCGTCCAGAGGGCCGTCGGATCCTGGAACGGTCGGTACACCGGCGTCTTTCATAGTCTTGATTGCGGCAACCTTGTCACCCATGACCCGGATCGAAGCGGCGCTCGGACCGATAAATTTGAATCCACTGGATTCAACCTGTTCGGCAAATTCGGCATTTTCGGACAGAAATCCATAACCGGGATGAATTGCGTCCGCATTGGTTAACTCGGCTGCGCAAATCAGCGCTGGAATATTGAGGTAACTGTCGAGCGAAGAAGGGGGGCCGATACAGACAGATTCATCCGCCAGTCGCACATGTTTCAGGTCACGGTCTGCGGTGGAATGCACGGCGACTGTTTTGATACCCATTTCCCGGCAGGCGCGCAGGATGCGTAATGCGATTTCGCCCCGGTTGGCGATAACTATTTTTTCTAGCATACTAGCACTCTGAATCCGTAAATATTACCTGGCGACAGTACGGCCTACTCGATGACGAATAGCACCTGGTCGTATTCGACAGGGCTCCCATTGTCCAGCAGGATCGATTTGACAGTACCTGCTTTATCGGCTTCGATCTGGTTCATCATTTTCATCGCTTCGATAATGCATAGCGTATCGCCGACATTGACTTTTTGGCCTTGCGTAACGAATGGCCCGGAAGTTGGCGATGCTGCAGCATAATAGGTACCAACCATGGGTGACTTTACTTCGTGGCCGCCAGATTCCACCCTGGTCGGGGCTGCATCGGCGTTAGCCGCAGGCAGGGGTGCCACGGGGGCGGCGTAAACCGGAGCGGGCATAACGGAAACCTGTTGCAATGAACTTGTCTGCCGGCTGATGCGTACCGATTCTTCACCTTCCCTGATTTCGAGCTCTGCAATATCCGACTCTTCGAGTAATTCGATTAATTTTTTGACTTTGCGAATATCCATTATTACTTTCTCTTGGCTTTGGATTGCTTGCAGGCAATGATTGCGGCTTCAAAAGCGAGCAGATAACTGCTTTTCCCAAATCCGCTGATTATACCGTTGGCAATATCTGACAGATATGAATGAGTCCGAAATTCTTCGCGCGCGAAGACATTGGATAAATGAACTTCGATGAATGGTAAATTTGTAGCGAGGAAGGCATCTCGAATCGCCACGCTGGTATGCGTAAAGGCTGCCGGGTTAATGATCACGAAATCTATCTGGTTGGCGGCTGCCTGGTGGATGCTATTGACAATTTCACCTTCGACATTTGACTGGAAAGTTTCGATTCTGACATTACGTTGTTCGGCCATTTTCGCCAGCGACTGATTGATCGACGCGAGGGTATCAGAGCCATACACTTCGGGTTCGCGGTTACCCAGCAGGTTTAAGTTCGGTCCATGTATAACCAGTATTTTTGTCATCGGAAACGGGTTTCGTAGCCGCCTGAGGGCATCGAAGTGAGTATATCCTCAATTTTCACATAGAGGCAAGATAGAGTCCAGTTTTAGTGCGTTATTTACCTTTTTGCCGAAGTTGACGACATTTTAGCGCTAACTTAACTGGGGTATCGATGGCTTTTAAAGAATCTTGGCCAGTTCTTCACGTAATTGACTCAGACTGATTTCACCGAGGTGGGTGTAGCGGATATTGCGCTCCTGATCGATGATTGCGGTAAAGGGCAGGGCGCCGCTGCGGTTACCGAATACCACCTTGTACATAGGCATTAGAGTAGTCGCCAGAAATGAGGGATAGTTCATCTCATATTCTGCCGCGAACGAAGCGATATTCTCGGCGCTGTCGAGTCCCAGCCCGAGAATTTGCACCTGTGCCGCATATTCTTTTTGCAAGGTGACGAGCGAGGGAATTTCGCCGCGACAGGGAGGGCACCAGGGCGCCCAGAAGTTGAGGATTAAAACCGGCTGCTTCCATTCCCCGAGAGTACGTTTTTTCCCCTCCAGGTCTATCAATGGTATGGACTTTAATGATTCCGGTGAGATAGTCTGGCGCGGCGACGGATTTGTAACTTGGGCCTGAGGCGCAATTGGTTGCGGAGTGGTTAGAAAAAACAGGAATATGCCCACGCCGAGGCCCGACAAACCCAACAGTATCAGTAGTAAAGCTTTTCGGGTCACAGGAGTTGTGGGAAAGTTTGTGTGATGTGCGCCGCAAATTCTTTTCCCGACATTATTCCGACTACGCGCCGATTGCGGACTTCCTGGCCGGTCGGGTCGAAGAACAGGATGGCAGGCGGTCCATATATCCCCAGAGTGCTCATCAACTCGGTGTCGATCGCGTCATTATCGGTAACATCGGCCTGCAAGATAGCGACCGTATCGAGTGCCCTGACTACATCGGGATATTTAAAGGTGTATTTTTCCATTTCCTTGCAGGAGACGCACCAGTCGGCATAAAAGACCAGCATCGTTGGCTGGTTTAACCGGGCCGAATTAGCCAGCGCCTGCTGTAATCCCTGTTCACCCTTGATGCGCCGAAACACGATGCCATCGGGCTGTGCGCTGGTACTTTCGCTACCGGTATTGGGCATGATTCCCCGCAACGGCTGGATCAAATCTTTACTACCCGCCAGCGCACCGAGCAGAAAGCTTCCACCATATATCAGCAGGATTACGCCGAGGCTTTTATTTAATTTGCGCCACCCCGACACCGAAGCCGGGAGGGTACTGAGAGCACCCATGTAAACGGCCGAGGCGATGATCAGGCTGGCAATTAATACCATGGTGATAGCGACGGGTAAAATTCGTTCCAGCATCCAGATAGCCACGCCCAGCAAGATCACACCGAATACGGATTTAACCGGTTCTACCCAGTCCCCGGCACGGCGTATTAGTTTTCCCGCAGCGGTGCCGATGAGTAATAAGGGTACGCCCATTCCCAGCCCGAGTGCGAAAAGTGCGAGTCCCCCGAGTTGCCAGTCCTGGGTTTGCGATATAAAAAATAACGCTCCAACCAGAGGCGCGGTGATACAGGGACCCACGATGATCGCTGAAAATAGACCCATGACCCCAACGCCCGTATAGGTGCCACCCTGCTTACTGTGGCTAATAGCCGCGAGGCGAGTTTGTATCGCATTGGGCATTTGCAGCTCGTAAAATCCGAACATCGACAGTGCGAGTAACACGAAAATGGCTGCAAAAATACTCAAAACCCACGGATCCTGAAACCAGATCTGGATATTGAATTTGGCTCCAAAATAGCCCACGATGGCGCCGACGATGGCGTAGGTAGTCGCCATCGACAGGACGTAAACCAGCGAAAGCGAAAATGCCCTGCGTGTGGTAATAGATTTACCCTGGCCGATGATTAAGCTGGATAAAATTGGAACCATCGGAAATACACACGGAGTGAACGCAAGGGCAATACCAGCCAGAAAAAATAACCCGATAGCGAACAATATGCTTCCGTCGAATAATAGCTGTGTAAATCGATCCTGTTCCGATACGAGTTGCTCGCGCGCTGCCAGGTATGTGCCTGAATCGCTAACGGAGCTCGAAGTTAAAGTGTCGATCCGATTATTAATTGAAGCCAGTTGTGGCGGCTGGTCCCCGATGTCAATCAATCCTGTGCGCTGGTTTACGCCCAGGTATTTAGTGATGGGTGGGTAGCAAATACGGTCTACAACACAGCCCTGGTAACGGGCTTCCAGCACATATTGTTCGCTGGCGCCGGTATCGGATAAAACTCGAATAGCAAAATTTACCTGATCGTAATACACCTCCATGTCTCCGAAGAATTCGTCTTTTTTATTCTTGCCGGAAGGTAAGACGACCGGGTCAATTCTGTGGCCCTTACCGTCTACCAGGCTAACGGCGATTTTGTCTTTATACAAATAGGTGTTGGGGTAAAGCTGAATGCTGGTTTGAATATTATTGTTTTGATCCAGTATCGCCGAAAGCTGAAAGGCGATGTCTGGGGGGGGTATGTCGTCATCGTTACCTAAACCGAGCTCAGCCGCCAGAGATTGAATGGTCGATAGTGAACTCGAATCTGTCGAAGCGTTCAATGTCCGATCGGCATCTAATTTGCTGAAATTCGCACCGGCGTCGGCGAGTAGTGATGGTAAAGCTTCAGTTTTTGGCGCTATGCCCTGGTCAATTTGACTAAGCGCAGCAGTATAGGCCACGGGATAGATACGTGCAGTGGAACGGGTGTTTACCTCGAGCCGCTGTGTCAGCGGCAGATAACAGATGCCGATATCGGCGCATCCCTGCCCGGTGGCCCTGACAGTCAGGTTTTCCGTGGTGCCGGCGTCGTACAGGATCGGTAATTCGATCCTGAGATTACCGCGGTAGACTTCCATATCGCCGAAAAATTCGTCGTTTTTAATTTTACCATCGGGCATGATGGCAGTATCGAACCTGGCGCCACCCGATTCGATTTGGAAATCGATTCTTTCGCGATACATGTAGTAACCGGGTGCGATCGAGTATTCGGCAACCAGATAGTCGCCTTCAATCCAGGCTTGCAGGTCGAAAGCCTGTTCGGGGGGTAACAATACATCCTGCTGGGCGACGGCCAGTGGCGCAGTCAGTAAATATAATAAGGCCAGGCCCGTGCGTAACAAATACTTCACTGCCTGGCCTCCGATAAGCAGTCTGTATTGTCCTGCGTACCCACGGCTACCGCGCTACGAATTATTCCAGAAGCGCTACAGGGGAATTGAAGATGTCTTTGTTTTTCCAGCATTTAGGCCTTGTGTACTGTAGTCTTTAGTATTTACTGATGTTCGGTATCGGCTTTGATTTGCCGTTCCACAGGTAATATAGAGTGCATTTGCGCAAAAATGTTTACACTCGATGCATATTTTTTAAACCCGGTAGACAATCCAGGCGGCCAGCTATTGAAACAGTGGTATGCTAACCGTATATATCAATAATTGATGTATCACTGGAGTGATAGACGGGATTCCGGCATTTGCCCTCGGTACCGCGTATCGACTCGACCCACAGTTTAGCCATGAGGTTTGCATGTTTCCAGTCTTCACCCTTATTTTTCTGATAGTACCGATCGTCGAGGTTTACCTGTTGATTCAGGTAGGGCAGGTAATCGGCGCGCTCTGGACCGTATTCCTGGTCGTACTGACCGCTGTTATCGGCATCCGGCTGTTGAGAATTCAGGGCCTGTCGACCCTGATGCGAGCGCAGCAAAAAATGCAGGCTGGCCAGGCTCCTGCGAGCGAAATGCTCGAGGGCGTGGGCCTGGTACTGGCAGGCGCCTTTTTACTTACCCCGGGGTTTTTCACCGACGCCGTGGGCTTCCTGCTGTTATTTCCACCGTCGAGGATCTGGTTAGTAAAAAAGTTCATCTCGAATATGGCGATATCAGGCCGCTTCACCAGCCAGTCCGGCCAGGCGC
>JBGMRM010000008.1:0-8065 GCA_048061415.1 Gammaproteobacteria bacterium
GAAAATATTAGTCGTGCCACACCCCGTACAGCGATTAAAATCCGTCCACCTCGCAGGCATACGAAACACATCTAATCCAAATCTGGGGTCAGAGCACAGATGTCTCTCACAAATCTGGGGTCAGAGCACAGATGTCTCTAATATAAACATTAACTGTGATCTGACCCGGGTATTGGATATTGTTTGGAGTTAGGTATTGTGTCCTCAGAACTTCAAGAAATTAAATTTACCGACTGGCGATACCTGCCTACAAATTCCTTCGTATACGCTCCGCCAGCGCGCCGATGGCGTCCATGTCGCCGGGTTTGAGGCCCCAGTTGAGTTTCAGTTCGTCGCCTTCTCGCCGTGGCAGCACGTGCATATGGAAATGGAAAACCGACTGTGCGGCTGCGGGGCCGTTGCATTGCAGCAGATTGAGGCCGTCTGGGTTTAGCGTTTTATCGATTGCCGCGGCTATCTTTTTCGCGGTCTTGACGGTAGCGGTTATGGCAGCGCCGGAAACGGCATGAACGTCCCTGGAGTGTTCCTTCGGGACGACCAGCGCATGCCCTTCGTTGGCCGGATTGATATCCATAAAGGCCAGGGTCTCGTCGTTTTCGAACAGTTTAAAGCACGGAATTTCATCCGCGATGATTTTGCAAAACAGGCAGTCAGCGTCTGCAGTCATGGTTTCTCTCCGAATTCTGGGGACAGTATACTTATTCTCTAGTAATTACTTTGCGACCTGCCAATTTGGCTTAACGGAAGAATATCTGCTACCAGCTAATAAGTATACTGTCCCCAGAATCAAACCTTAGCGGTCACGCAATTTTTCCTGGAGCCAGACCTTAATCAGCGATTGATACGGCACATCGCGGGCATGGGCCGCAGACTTGATAGAATCTAACAGATGTTGCGGAAGGCGTAGCGAAATCGTCTTCGTGGTCGGCTTCAGATTAGGCATCACTACCGGCTGCGCCTGGCTCCAGTCCAGATAGCCAGATGAATCATGCTGCTCCCAAAAAACCCGCTCTTCTTCTTCGGATTTAAATTCTGGAATTGTCTTAAGTTTCTTTTTCATAAATGGCTCGCTCTTTTGCATGCATGTCCCTGGCCGATATCACCCTGATTTTTTCCCCCGCATGACGTAGAGTGAAGGTAATGTGCAGGCGTCGTTTATCATCTGAATGACCTAATGCATGGAGTCGAGGTTCCCGGGTGCTATGTTTGACGTCTTCCAACACTAACAATGGCGTATTGAAAAAAAACTGCTCGGCTTCGGCCATAGAAACACTATGTTTCTCATTCTTACGCGAATTTCCCTGATCCCAATCGAAGCTGGTGATTCGCGATAAGTCGATCATATTTGTATATTATGATAATATACACTAAAAAACAATGTGCGGACACTGGATGTTGCCCGTGGTGGCCAGGAACGTCCAGGCAGACGGGGAAGGAATTAAAAGGAAGCCCCCTTCATTCCTACGGCAAAAGTTAATTAATTACCGACATTAGGCCGGGTTGATAGATTTATAACCCAAAAAACGGCCAAAAATCTTCTATGCTTTATATCACGGTGAATGATGTCGGTAGTAGCCATCTTTAGGCAATATATTGTTTGGCGACGGCGCTGCCAGTCCTGCTTCGAGTCTACCCGAGCCCTGTTATGGAACAATCAGGATATAACATGCCAACAGACGATCCAATCGGCAGTCCTATAGCCCCCGGTGGCAGTACAGCAGTGTACGAGTCGGTGCAACGATTCGCGCTGAAAGGACTCAGCGATCTGATACGCGTGCTAATGGAAAACATGGACGATGCTTTATTCGATTTGTCTGAAAAAGCCGAAACCGATCGAGAGCGCAATATGTACTTTGAGGCGATGCGCGAGATCCGGCTCAAACGCGGCTTTCTGCAGCAGGGATTCGACCAGGCCATGGAGGACTACTTTAACCAGTTTTCTCACAATCAAGCAACGAATGAACTGGAGGAAGATCCTGAGGAGTTGACCCTGGTCGAACTGGAAGATTTGGAAGACACCATCGCCATAGACAATATGATCTCCAAGGCGCGGCCGCATTTTGAAGATGATTTGTTTGCAGTCACGGAAAGACTGAAAGTGGTTTTAAGCCGCGGGGAAATCGACGAAGATTTAAACCCGCTGGATCCGAAGGCTATTTGCGACAGCTTTCACGAAGCTTCCGACGTGATCGAGTCCCAGATCGAGATCAAACTCATCTTTTACAAGCTATTCGACAAATACGTGATGAACAGCCTCGGCGGCTTTTACCGCGAATTGAATACGCTGTTTATCGACAAGGGCGTGTTGCCCGAATTCAAAGCTTCCGAAGAGCGCATGAAGCAAACCACAAGATTCATGGCCAATAGAATCAGAGGCTCAGCGAATGACCGAGCACCTGACACGCCCTCAGGTGAACCGCCCGCATTGGAGACCGATTCCCCTGCACATGCCAGCCTTCCCATAGACGGGGGAGACCTGCTGTCGATGTTGCGGCAGGTTTTAACTCCGGCTTTAGGAAATCAGGCCGCATCCGGTTCTGCTATTGTCGGCGAAAACACTGTCCGGCAACCCGAGGGAAGGGTTGCCAGTGCCGAGGGGGAAATCGCTGCCGTTCCTGTCGCCCAAAACGCCGCTTACATGACGGCTTTGACCAACCTGCAAACTACCAGCCTGCAGTCACAACCCCTGGAATCGATTAATCCCCAGGAAGCCAGGGCACAGACGCATCAGCAACTACTAGCCTTCAATCGGGTAAACGCCGATCAGGCGAGTCCCGCCGAAAATCAGATTATCGATATCGTTTCGATGCTCTTCGATTTCTTTTTCGACGACGACGCTTTGCCGGCACCGATTAAAGTACTCATCGGCCGATTACAGATTCCAATTCTAAAGGTTGCGATTCTTGACGATAGTTTCTTTAACCATAAAAAACACCCGGCTCGAGAATTGCTCGACAGTATTTCCAAAGCCTCGCTAGGTTGGGGAGAAGACCCGAATCAGGAAAAAGTGCTAGTCGATAAAATCGAGGAAGTGGTTAATTTCCTGCTTACCGAATTCGAACAGGATGTGAAGGTTTTCGATAAAGCCCTGGCGGATTTTAAGCAGTTCCTCGCCGAAGAAAGCGAAAGGAATCGAATAGCGGACGAGCTGGTCAAAAAGCAGGAGCAGGAAAGGGAACGACTGGTAAAAGAGGCACAGGATTCCGCCTCTAATCTCATACGGAAACTGACTGCTAAACGAGAATTATATTTCGAAGTGACGCAATTTCTCGATTCGACCTGGAACCCGGTGTTATTCCATATTTTTTTAACCATGGGCGAATCGTCTAACCACTGGAAAAATATCAGGCGCATTTCCTCGACTTTTATCTGGACGCTTGTCCCTAAATTTAGCAAAGAGGAAAGAGTAAAAATTCTGAAAACATTGCCGTCTTTGTTGCGCGCCTTATCAATGGGGATGGATTTGATTAAGATCGATACCGAAGCGCAGAACAGGATATTTCAAATGCTGGCGAAACAGCACTCTAAAATAGTGAAACAGACCAGTAAAAATATAGTTACCCGAATCGACGACAGGACAGTCTGGCCCGAAGGTGGGGCAGCCGAGGCATTGGCCGGGTTCACTCAGGGATTGGCTAATGAAGATATAGACATCGAATTTGGCCCTGATGCGACCGGTGCGATTCAGATAGTCGAGAAACAGGATGATCCGGATGCTATTACGATCATTTCAGAAACCAGCACAGACGAGGTTATTAAAAATCTGGACGACTTTAGCTCGGGTGTAAAAAAAGGTGAGATAAAGATAGATGAAGAAATTATTATAGATTCTGCCGAGCAAGCCACATTTAAAGCAGCGGCCTCCCAGGACACCGATGAGTTTTTAGACCAGGCGCAGGCGCTTGAAACAGGTACCTGGGTAAAATTTTCAGAAGACAACAATAAAGCTTTAAACGCCAGGCTGGCCTGGAAAAGCAAAATTACCGGTAAATACGTGTTTGTTAACCGCCTGGGTCAAAAAGTAAAGCAGTTAACCGTGTACGGATTTGCGACAGACCTGAGATCGGGTCGGGCAAAATTGATAGAGTCAGTTTCTGTATTCGATCGAGCTATCAATACCATTATTTCGAAATTAACGAATAAAAACCAGGTGCCTTCGAAGGGTGAATCCTGAATCCCTAATATACCAATCAATCAGACAAGGAAGTAAAACGAAAATCTACAACCTTCAACGCCGGCATCACCATCGAAATAAATTCTCCGGTTGCCACCGGCTTACCACTGGCGACGATATTGTTAAGCACTCGTAGCGCCGATTCATTCCAGCGCATATCCACCACCGGATGGGTGACCTCGCCATTTTCGATGCGCCAGGTACCGTCACGAGTCATCCCTGTGAAGCCCAGGGTATTGGCATCGGTAGAGCGGATATACCAGAAGCGCGTGACCAGAATGCCGTCGTCGGTGCTTCGAATTAAATCATCCAGAGATGTACCGTCGCCGGTCAAAATGAAATTGTTGGGCGCGGGCTTCACTTCGAGCTTATTTTTTTTGGCCCAGTAACGATTGGTGAGTAGTTGCTGCACCCTGCCCTCGTCGAGCCACAGGGATTTACCCAACGCCTGGCCATCGGGCGAGAATGAAATAGCTGGAAACACCGAGCTGGCTGGATCTGAATAAAACGAGCGCTTGCCGAGCGCCTCGTTATAATTTGAAAAAGCCGAGCGACCCTCGTCTTTAGCGCGCTGATCGAAACCATACCAAAAAACCATGGCCATCAAATCACCCACCGCCTGCGGCTCCAATATCACCGTGGTGGGCCTGGGTTCGAATACTTCAGGGTTCTGCGCCTTCAGGCATTTGTCGATAGCACGTCGGGTCGCCGCCATCACATCGTCCTGCCGGATGGTCACGCCCTGATCCTCCGCCCAGCCACTGCCGTTGTTGCCAGTTGCAGTAACGTGATAATCGCTACGATGGTATCGCTCGTAGGCAAAGCCCCCGGCACTGTCGCCGTAGGCTGAATACTTTTTACCGAGCGAGAGCAGACCCGCCAGATCGATACCCGCAGCAGCACCCTCTTTGCAGGCTGCGGCGGCCCATGCGCCGACGGTTTCAATTTCCACAGCCTCGGATTCGGCACTGAAAGCATATTCTTTCGCTTCGAGCACCTCGCCCATCGCCGGCATCACTTCTTCGTCTTCGGGCATCCGTGCACAGGTGGCGAACACCTGTTCGATGGTGGACTTGAGCATGGCTTTATCGTCGAGGGTGTTGATCGTGACCGAGGCTTTTTTCTGTTCGAGCCTGGCTGTCAGCGTCAGGGTCGTCTGCTTTTTCAGCACATTTTGCGACACGGCGCAATCGTTGAAACGCGTACCCAAACGATGCACGCCATCGAGCGCAACCTGGAGCTCGCCTTCATGCGGTGTTTCCAAAATGCTGGCGATAAAATCCTGGGCTTGCAGCCGGTTCACGAATCTCGCCCCCGGCAAATGCTGATTTTTCTGAACCGGGTGGGCGCGGCGCCATGCGTCATTTGCGCGATCTGCATCGGGTCGCCCTTGCCGCATTTCATCACCCCGTGGGGTTGCCAGTAATTTTTATCGCAGGTGGCGTCGCAGGCATTCCAGAAGGTCGGGGTGCGGCTCTGATACAGCGCGGCCTTGAGCATACCCGCTTTTTTTCCATTTTTGATTTCCCACACGGCGTTGCCGCCAAATTGAAAATTGAGGCGGCGCTGGTCGATAGAAAAACTGTCCATGCCTTCAAAATAAAGCCCGTGTTTGACATCGGCGATCAACTCGTCAGGGCTCAAAGTTTCCTTGCCCGGCATCAAGAACAGGTTGGGGATACGCACGATCGGAATACTCGACCAGTGGTCGGCGCGGCAGCAACCGCGGCTACGCGATTCGCCGATATAATGCGCGAACTCACGGCCGGTGCCATAGGTTTGAAAGACACCGTCCTTGACGATTTCCCAACGTTGGCCGGGCACGCCGTCGTCGTCAAAGCCCTGGGTGGCGAGGCCATTTTCCAGGGTGTTGTCGGCCATCAGGGTCACCTTGTCGCTGCCGTATTGAAACCCGCCTTTTTTATCGCGCGTCACAAACGATGAGCCCGCCAATGACACTTCGTAGCCCATCACGCGGTCGAGCTCGGTGGCATGTCCCACCGATTCATGGATCGTGAGTGACAGATTTTCTGAATCGGTAACGATATCAAAATCACCCTCGGGTGAGAGTCTAGCCGAGAGCTTCTCTTCGGCCTCCTCACCCACACGTTCAGCCTGGACGAGGAACTCTTCTTTTTTATAGGACTCGAAACCCTGATTGCTGGACGAAGCCTGCCAATTGCGCTCCTGGAAATCGTCCTTTCCCACGGCGATCGCCCAGATCACCGATTCTGAAGAAATCACATCGCTGTGGAGTTGGGATCCCTCGGAATTCACGTACCAGCGCTGTACGCGTTTGAAAAAAAGATAGCCCTGGGCGCGTTTCACCGATTTATTTTTGAGCATCACTTCGTTTGAGGCAATCAAAAGATCGGCCTTGTCTTCCAGTGAAACATTAAAAGGGTCCTGCTCACAGTTCGATTTAAAGTCGAGTTCGAGTGCCTCTTCCGGCGCCCATTTCACCCCACCCTCGCGCAAAGCCATCGCCGATGCCCGGGCAATACGCATCGCCAAAGCCACCACCTTCGCGACTTCTTCAGCGTTATAGCTCGGCGAGGAGGCAAAGCCCCAGGCGCCGTGATAAAGCACCCGCACCCCGAAGCCGCGGTCATCGCTTTCGCTGCAATTAGCCAGCGCGAGATCGCGCGACAGGACCCGCTGAATGCGAATGGCCAGATAACGCGCATCGGCAAACTGGCAGCCTGCTTTTCTGGCGGTGTCGCAGGCCTGTTCGAGTAGGTCGAACATCAGAATAAAAACAGGATCCGATCTTCAGGCATCGTAACTATGGGGCTATCCGGGCTGACATTAAATTGACTGCTCAATTAGAAACAGGAGTCGGCGCAGGCACGGGTAAACCTAGCGCTTCAAGGACCTGCCGCAGACGGTTGGGGTAATCGGTAATAATGCCATCGACACCCATTTCTATGAGCTCGCGCATGCGCGCCGGTTCATTCACGGTCCAGACCTTTACCGACAGGCCTAATTCGTGGGCAAGCTTTATAGACTCCGGGCTAACTTCCTCGTGATAGGGAGACCAGACTGAACCCCCGGCAGCTTTGATCGCGCGCACCGCGCTGCCGTCAAAGTCATCCACGTCCAGTCCGTTCAGCCATGGCGACGCGCCCGGCATTCCAGTTTGCAGATTATTCAGCCAGGGCTGGTTAGCGGTCAGATACGATGTCGTGATGCCAGGGATTAATTCCTGGACTAGCTGAAGCGCGCGCCAGTCGAAAGATTGCACCGTAACCCGGTTTTCCATTTTGTAACGCTGGATTACCTTGAGCACCACCTGGACGAAGGCTTTC
This sequence comes from Gammaproteobacteria bacterium, assembly GCA_048061415.1. GTDB lineage: Bacteria > Pseudomonadota > Gammaproteobacteria. The sequence continues at coordinate 7,483 of JBGMRM010000008.1, forward strand.
GGCGCTAATGTCAGCTCTGGATTGTCCGGGTTGATTTTGACTTCGATATTGAATCTCACCACCTGGTTGTCCGATTGATTGACGAGTTCGAATACCTCGCCCAGGGTTGGCATCGTCGTGCCATCGACCGGTTGCTGATCCGGAAATCGTTTTGCATATTTACTCGCTGGATTTATGCGCCCGACATCGTAGGTTTTAACAGTTTCCAGTGTCATCGAATAGATGCCGGGACTGCTTTGTTGTAACCAGGCGCCACTGGTGTCACGCGCGATGTCCGGCTCGAAGCGCGGGTTATGACTCACCACGACCTGAAGATCTTTGGTAACCGCAAGATCCATCTCGAGCGTAGTCACACCGATGGAAAGTGCCTTCGCAAATGCGGGCAGGGTGTTTTCCGGCATTAAACCCCGTGCCCCTCTATGGCCCTGCAGGTCGAAGCCCTGAGCCGTGCCTGTCAGGCCAATCAATCCCATCGCGATGATGCCTCTGGTAATTTTTTTGAGCGAGTTTTTAGGTTGGAACGACATTAATCGCCCAGGCGTTTTTCAGTCTTCGGGTCGAACAGATGAATCTTGCCGGGTTT
>JBGMRM010000008.1:8165-14933 GCA_048061415.1 Gammaproteobacteria bacterium
GGGATTTCTGATTTCGGCAGGCTTCTAATTTTTAAACCATAAGCCATATTTTCGAAAATATACGAAAGAATACAGGGCCAGGCTTTTCGGCATTACACCATTATTTCCTGAACTGCGATATCTGCACCTCGGAGCCATAGTCAGCATAATCGCCTTCGGAGCGTTGGCCACGAAAAGACGACCATTCGATTGCGTCATAGCGGCTCGGGCGTTGATCGCTGACCACCGTGGGCAAGGGACTGACTTTGCAGCTAGCCGGGGGATTGAAGAAAAACGGCAGGCTGTAACGATCCGTGGTCGCCATCGCGAGCACCCGGTGGACCGGGGCATGATACATATCGTTCGACCAGACCTGCATCATGTCGCCGGTATTGATCACTATAGCGCCCGGGATGGGTGGTACATCGTACCAGTATCCGTCTTTGTGCACCTGCAGGCCGCCGACTGTATCCTGTATTAATACGGTCAGTGCACCGGCATCCGTGTGGTGGTGTATGCCCAGGTCGGCAACGGGTTGATGGTCGATGGCTGAATCCGCCATCGGGTCTTCGACCGGAAAGTAATTCAGCCGCATAAAGCCGGTATTGTGGCTCGCAAAATCGTCGCGCATGTAGTCTGCCGACAGATCCATGCCGAGGCAAAAAGCTTCGAGCAGTGTCAGCGACAGCTGCGTGCAGGCATTCAGGTATTCCTGCATGATTGTCTTAAAAGTTTCCTGGTTTTCAGGCCATCGATTGGATTTGCCGTAAATGGGATCGACGCCCTCACGCGTAAAATCAAACACCTCTTTTTTGTCGCGTTGATTCTTGGTCAACTCATTATTGTAGAAGCCCCAGGGGTTGTCCCGGCTTCGCAAAATCGACAGTTTTTGTTCTATCGGCAGCGCAAACACGGTGCGCGTCTGGGTCCAGACCGCTTCTATCAACTCTGCTGGAATACCGTGATCGACGACCTGAAAAAAGCCCCAGCTTCGAGCGGCCTGGGCGATGTCTTTTATGGCCGGGCGGGCTTGCGCACTCGATGAATCGAACACCAGGTCGGCGATATCGATGACCGGCACCTGTTCGGCGACTGAAGCCTGTACGGCTATCGGGTCCTGGTCGAGATTGTGCATTTCGGTATTCATATTTATGAGGTAACACTATGCCATTGTCGAGGTCCGGCAACAAGGGTATTTGACAGCTCTGAAATGGACTATCCGATACGCCGCAAAGGGCATTGGGCGCTGGAGCGGGGGCTAAGCAGCCCCGGAGGCCGGTTTAAAAAGCGCCGCTGCGCTTGAGGGCCATGTATTCACTGATCAGCGCAGAGTGCATGTAAGACGGCTGGGTATCGGCGACGATGACGTTATCGCTTTTCAGCTCGGCAAGCATGGCGGTGCGTTTCTGCATTTGCTGGCTGGCGCCACAGTACTTAAGTGCATCTTCGATCGAACCAATCTCACTGTGCTGTGCATCCGTGAGCGCTTGCTGGCGCATGCAGGCGACCAGCACCAGATGATGCCGTGACAACATTTTGGCCGCCTTCGACAGGTCATCCCGATCCTCGGGTTCGATCGATGAAATTAAAATAATAAGCGAGCGTTTTGACTGGCGGGTCATCAACTGCTGCGCGACCTCGAGGTAATCGCTGGTCGCCACCGAGCTGTCCAGGTCGTAGATCTGGTCGAGCAGGTGGCTGATCTGGAGCCGGCCCTTGATCGGAGGCACCCATCGGGTTTGCCCGGCAAAGCTGAGCAACCCGACCTTGTCGCCCTGTCTCAGCGCGACAAAGGCTGAGAGCAAAAGCGCGTTCAGCGCGTGATCGAAATGGCTGATATCGCCATCCTTGGCGCGCATGCGCCGCCCGCAGTCGAGTAAGAATATGACCTGTTGATCTCTTTCTTCCTGGTATTCGCGCGAAATCGGGCGGTTGAATCGGGCGGTGGCCCGCCAGTCTACCTGGCGCAGGGAGTCTCCCACGCGAAAATCCCGTAACTGGCGAAAATCGGTGCCGTCGCCTCGGCGTTGACTCAATTGCACTCCCCAGTCGCTGTACAGTAGTTCGCTATTGATGAAGGACGAACGAAACAGTGGCCTGTAGTTGGGATAAATCTTCGCCTGCGCGGGTTCGCAATAATAAGTGTTTTTCTCCCACAGCCGCCAGGGTGACAGAATTCGGCAGCACACCTGCCCAAATTCGGCAAGCCCACGCCGCAGCGGGATGACCTGGTAGCGCACCACGGCATGTTCCCCGGGTGCGATTTGCACTGCCACCGGCAGGCCGCGCAACTGTAACTGCGAGGATGGCGAATCGGTCAGGCTCAAGCTTTGTCTGCGTACCGATTCATTGCTCACCCTGATCGTCACTCTTTGCCGGACTCCGAGCGCCAGATGTGGGTCAAGGCTTCGGCTCACCTTCAATTTAGGCCGGTAGCGAGCGATGAATCCATCGAGCAGGGCCGCGCTACCCAATACCACGATGTAGCCCCAAAACACCAGGTTAACCTGCGCGCCGACCGGTAGCTCTGCGATCTTTGCAATAGCCGCCAGCAAGCCGATGGCGACCCACACCAGCAGGAGTAGCAACTGGCGGCGGGCAGGTCTCATGAACGCGGAGCGTCTACTTTTTCCAGCAGTGTGCGCAGTACGTCGTCGGCATGCAAACCATCGATTTCCACTTCGGGAGACAGGATCACACGGTGGCGCATAACCGGCAGCGCCATCGTTTTCACGTCGTCCGGCGTGACAAAATGCTCGCCGTTGATCAGCGCAACTGCCTTGGCACATCTCAACAGGGCGATACTGGCTCGCGGCCCGGCGCCGTGACGTAGCAACGTGGTGTCTCGTGTTTCCCGCACCAGCTTGACCGCGTATTCGGCCACGCTCTGGTCGACATCTATCGCTGCGCATTGTTTTTGTGCGGCGATCACGTCGATCAGCCCCTCGCCTTTATCCGCTCTGGATTCGTTAAGTTCAGTTGCGTTTCTGGTAGCCAGCAGGACTTCGTCGCTCGCAGCCGGGTAGTCGATGTTAATCTTAATCACGAAGCGGTCGAGTTCGGCTTCGGGTAGCGCGTAGGTGCCTTCCTGCTCTATCGGATTTTGGGTGGCCAGCACCATAAAAGGTTTTTTTACTTCGAGCGACTTGCCATCGAGGGTTACCTGGTACTCCTGCATGACTTCCAGCAATGCCGCCTGGGTTTTTGCGGGTGCGCGGTTAATTTCATCAGCGAGCAGCAGGTTGGTAAATATCGGACCCTGTTTGAGCACAAATTTACTTTGCGACATATCGAACATGACGTGGCCGGTCACGTCGCCAGGCATTAAATCAGGCGTGAACTGTATGCGCTTGAAGGAGCGGCCGATTCCAGCAGCCAGTGCCTGAACCAGCAGGGTTTTACCTAGCCCCGGCACCCCCTCGATTAAAACATGGCCGCACGCGAGCAGGGCCACCAGTACCTGTTCGACGACTTTCGGCTGGCCGATCAGATGTTTATTAAGGTGCTGTGTCAAATTACCAAGAGCGGCAGATACGCTTTCGAGAGTTGCGCTTGAATTATTCATAATGATTGCTCGATTTTTTTTAAAAGTTTTACCGTACGTACAAATGTTGTTTCGTTGAAATCTTTGGCATTGAACGCCGAATGCACAGTCGCAGCATCGAGTCCACAATGCTGGCTAACCAGTTCGAGCTGGCGATCCGGGTCCCTGTCGGCGCTGGCGAATCCGGGCACAAGCCGACTCGCGCGGCGATAAATTTGCTGCCGCAGCGGTGCGATCAACTCATCGCCGGCTTTACGATGCCATAAATAATTCGCAGTGGCCGAAAAATGCTCGCTCAGGGCACGCACACCACTGGTGTCGCGGGGCACGATACGGCCAAAACGCTGGCCGAGATGCCACAGCCACAGGGCGACCGACAGCGCCAGGGCGATCAGCAATTCCGGTGCGTTGTTCCACATCAACTGCCAGAAAGAATCCCGTAAACTGGGGTGCAGAATTGCAAAATCACCCTCCTTCGAACTCAGTACCCACAGCAGGTAGGCGTGGTCGCGCTGGTCGATTCGGCTCGAAGTCCAGATGGTTGGATCTGAAATGATCGTCAGTAAGCCGCTACCGACATCGAATTGCATCAGGTGTATGCCGTTTTCCGACGATGACCAGCTAAACGGCTGCGGCTCGGATTCATCGTAGTCTTCGCCTTCGATGTAGGGGTGGGTTAAAACACTGCTCGAATCGAATTCGATTTCCAGGCTGCCGATTTCCTCGCCAAAATCGATCGTCGTCAGCGATTTTTCCACGGCGGCCAATAGTGAAATTTCTTCGGGCGCTTTGCCCTCGTCAATCTGACGGTTGTAATCGCGAAGCGCCTCACTGACTGAAGGCTTGTCATCTTCTGTCTCGTCCCGGGCTATTTCGTCATTCGCCAAATCCTCTTCAGAATCGTCGTTTTCTTCCAGGTACCAGTCCACACCGACATTAAATTTATCCAGTAACAGGTCGTCCGAATTAGCCACTGAGTTAGCGGTGACGATCAGATTCCCACCCTTTTCAAGCCATGCCAGTACCCGCTCAAGTTGACGCGGGTTAACCACCTGGTTGGCATCGGTGATCAACAGGGTATCTACACCATCGAGGGAGTCTAGCCCAACCAGGCTGTCTGCTTCGACGGCATTAATCCCGCTTTGCTGCATAAATTGCTGCGCCGCCAGATAAGGATTACGTATCGCCTGCAAAGACCAGCTGGTTTTTTCTGTTTCGTCATAAAACTCGATGCTGGAATAAACCCCCCAGACCAGAAACGCCAGTACGCCCAAACCAGCGATCGACAGCAACCTGGCGCCGATGTTAGATCGCACCAGACATCTCCTGCGTCCACCCATCGCACAGCTCCTGCATCGTCCCTTTTTCGGGTGATTCGTGGCCATAGGCCAGGTGGCACCAAATCCGCGTGAGCCCGGCAAAATACTGGCTCAAGGAATCTATTCCCTGAGCCCTGACCAGAGCGGCGCACTCCGATTCGGTATGGCTGGATTTAAACGCCACGGCATATTGCTCGATCAGTCGCGAGAGTGACGCGCGGTATAACAAACCCAGTGCATCGCGATGCTGGCCGCCCCGCCAGAGTTCCATTGCCTGGGCGGGCACATCGTCCGGCAGGCTTTCAGGCCTGACATCGAGACCAAACATAAGCTCCGGCGCCGAATCGATTTTCTGCTTGCCCTTTCGCCTTGCCAAAGACCCACGATATCGGTACAGCAGATAGATGGCCAGCAGGATGGCAAGCGCAATTAATGCAATTTTGAGCCAGGCCGCGGCAGTGCCCGGCGTTTCATCGGCGCTGGAAAATTTGACATTTTTTTCCCACCACTCGATCAAGGCGATAAGCCATTCGGGAATTTTATCCTCGTTCCCTTCGATCAGGTTCTTAAAACGCCATTTGCGTACGGTCTTTTCCTGCCCGAAGTCTTCACCTTTTAAAACTTCATCGATCAACTGGCCTGCCGAAGCACCATCATGGTCGATCGCTGCATAGCTGGTGGAGGGGGTGGCCGTAATGAGCAGCAGGGCCAGAAGTACCGTGGCCAGCACGCCTGCGATACTTTTTGTCGATTGCCGCTTACGATTCGCCAGGTTTCGAAAGGTAATTTCTATATCCCAGGCTTCCAGTTCTATGCGTCGATTCAAATACAATGCAAAGCCCGCCATGGTATGGAACGGCATCACCAGCGTCATCGCGATAAACCAGTACAGGGTATAGACCCTTTGGCCCGCCAAATTCAGATCGTCGACAGAATCGTAAATTTCGAGTCCAAAATCGTCTGGTATGAAAAAAAATAACAGGGCGGCAATACCGAAACTGAAAATCCACTCGAAACAAAAACTGATGAACTGATTAGCCAGCGCTACATCGCTATACTTACCGTGCAGTACATCGAGCCGGCTGCTGCGCGGCTTTCGTTTCAGCTCTTCGAGAACCGTAACCGGTGCGTCGAAAGCCCGCTGAAAAGAGAATCGGCGCCACAGCAACCAGGGTATCGCATCTTTTTTATAGAGTGATCCCGTCTGTAAAAATATCTCGCCTGGTGCCGAATCCTCGCCAAAGATCCTGCGACTGGCGAAATAAAGCGGCAGGCGTTCCCAAAAAGGTTTCAGCCACCAGATAATAAAAGCCGCCCAGTAGGGTTGGTCGAACAAGATAATAAATAGTGGGATAAACACGACGACCGACGGTAGTGCGCCAAATACGAATAACTGGCGCCACCAGGCGCTCGCCATCAGGTACCCTAAATCGACGGCCTGCCATCCAGAGCGGACACTGGCCCTGAATTGTAATTTATCGAGATTCAAAGCGTTTTCCCGATATCGAATAAAGTAATACCAGCGTCCAGAAAATTGCCCCGACAGAATATTTCAGCGAAATCGGTAAATTCGTATTTGAAGACCAGAATGCCTCGATAAATGCCGCGATGATCAGCATCATCACGATCCCGTATAGCATCGGTATCGAGTTTCGCCCCGCGAGGCGTAGAGCATTGAGGCGGGAAAACTGCCCCGGATTCAACAACGAGTAACCGAGTTTCAGGCCGGTCGCGCCGCTGAATACGATCGCGGTTAATTCAAACGCTCCGTGGCCAATCACAAACGGGTAAAAAGTATCGACAAAATCCAGGCGTGTCAGGTGGCCAGCGATGCTACCGAAATACATACCATTGAAAAAAATAACTACCAGTGTGCCGATTCCAAATAGCAGGCCACCGGCAAAACTACGAAACGCGACGCTGATA